>JBJMQJ010000085.1:0-14996 GCA_045802765.1 Myxococcales bacterium | reverse complement strand
CTGGCGCTCGAGGCCATCTGGGTGGCTGGAGTGGTCCTCGGGATCGCGCAGTTTCGCCATCTGATGCCGGACATGCCGATGGTCGTCTGGCTGGGCCTGAGCGCGGCGGCGGTGGTCGCCACCGCCGCCGCATGGTCGTTCGAACCAAGGTGACGCGTCGTTCGTTACGCCGTTCGGACTTTCTGCACGCGCAACTGCGGTCCCGCCATCGCGATGCCGAACCCCTCGTCGATGGTCCCTTCGACCTCCACGCGCGCTCCTACCTGGAGGCCGCCGACCGCGCCGACGAGCGTGTAGCGCTTCCCGTCCTCGGCGACGAGCTGCCAGATGCCGCCTTCCAGGTCCCTGCGCTCGATGCGGCCGCGCACCTTCATCGCAACCTCTCGGGAACGACCACCGCCCGCCCTGCCCACCAGGCAATGAAGGAGCCGAGCAGCAGCCACAGGGGAACCATCCAGATCGGCAGGACGGGCAGGTAGACGCTGCGCACCAGCGCCGCGTGCAGGAGCAGACCCGCCCAGCCGAAGGCGATACCCGCCGCGATTCCGCGGAGCGGCTTCACGGCCCGCGCGAGGAGCGCCAGCGCGAATGGCGGCGCCGCGCTCCAGGCGACGAACGCAACCGCCGAGGCGGTGAACCCCATCCCCGCCACACCGAAGAACTGCTGCGCGATCGCCGGCGGAGGCAGCGCCAGCAATCCCAGAGCGGGCAGCCGCGCAAGGCCGGCAGGAGCGAGGACCGTGTACGCTCCGGCGCCGACGAGGAGCGCCGGCCAGAGGCCCGCCGGCGCGCCGCGCACCTGCCCGAGCCGGCGCGCGTGGGCGAGCCCTAGCCAGGCGCCCAGCGCGGCCAGCGCCACGCGCCACAACGCCCACCAGGTGGTGGCGCTGCGCAGCGCGCCCGACACGTCGAGAAGCCCCGCGCCGTATCGCTCCGCATCGCTCGCGGTTTCCGCGCGGCCGTACGCCCCGGGAGATCGCGCGCTCGCGGAGAGCAGCCGCTCCACCGCAGCCGGGTTGGTGACGCCGACGGACTGCAGCAGCGCCGCCGCGCCCGCGACGTGCGGCGCCGCCATGCTGGTGCCCTGGAACCAGCGATATACGCCCTCGCCGGAGGACGGGTCGATGGTTTCCTGCAGGACGCCGCCCTGCTCGCCTTGCGACTTGTCTCCACCCGGCGCCGCGATGCGCACTTCCGGCCCGTAGGACGAGTACGGCGCCAGCCGTCCAGCCGGGCCGACCGAGCTCACCGCCAGGGCCCCCGGGTACGCGGCGGGATACGACACGCCCCGGCCGCCGCTGTTTCCGGCTGCGCAGACGACCACGCAGCCGCGCCTCCGGGCGTGCGCGACGGCGTCCGCCATCGCCGCCGAGCGGGCGCCGCCACCGAGCGAGAGGTTCAGGACGCGCGCGCCATGATCGGCCGCCCAGCGGATCGCGTCGGCGATGGCGACCGAAGTCCCGCTTCCGTCGGCGCCCAGCACCTTGAGCGGCAGGAGCCGCGCCTCGGGTGCCATCCCGGCGACGCCGATCCCGTTGTCGGTGGTCTGCGCGACGGTGCCCGCGACGTGTGTCCCGTGGCCGTGGTCGTCGCGCGCGTCGTCGCCGCCGCTGACGAAATTGTGCCCCGCGAGCAGGCGCGCGGGATCGAGATCGTCGACGGGCGCCACGCCGGTGTCGATGATCGCGACCGTCACTCCCGCGCCCCGCGCGGTGTCCCAGGCCGACGGCGCGCCCGCCGCCTTGAGGTGCCATTGCTGCGCGAACTGCGGATCGTCCGGGAGCCAGAGCGCCTGCACCTTCACCACCGGCTCCGCGAAGTGCACGTCCGGGCGGCGGCGCAGCTCGGCCAGGACCTCCCGCTCGCGCGCCGGGTCGACGCGGATGACCAGCAACTGCTCGGGCTCGTCGACGTCGTCGAACGGATCGTCGACCAGCTCTTCGTCCTCGAGCACCTCGCCCAGCCGCGCGCCGAGGGCATGGTGCTCGGCCGTGAAGCCCTCCAGACCCACGTCGATGAGCCCCGGGATCGCGTCGGCGTCGTCCTGGTCCGGCTGGACGGGGACGATCCGGCGGCCGCATCCGGCCAGGCCGAGGAGCAGCAGGACCAGGAGCGCCAGCAGCGCCACCACGGCCCGCTCGAAGAGCGCCGGCCGCGCGTGCAATGTGCTCAGCTCGAGGGACATGCGCTTGGCTCCGCGCGCCAGTGTACCGCGTACAGCCGACATACGTTTCCGGCGCCCGAGGATTTCACTTCCCGGAACCTCCGAACGCCGCGAGGGGGCCACGGGATCTACTCTCCGTTCTATTCCAGCGGAGGGTCTGTGGATTCGGGCAGATCGAGCTCGCGGAAGCCCTCTGGCTCATCCCTCCCCCAGCGGCGCCAGGCAAGTCCGGGCGGGGTAGAGCCCGTCGAGGCTCAGCTCGCCGCTCTCACCAGCACCCCGCGCTCGAGGAACTGGCCGGGCAGCACCGTCACCCGTCCCCTTTGCGGAAGACGAAGAACTTCAGATAGCGGCCCTCGGGAAAGGAGAGCTTGATGGGGTGGTCGGGAGGTTGCCGCCGTTCCTCGAGCAGCGTGAGATCGGCCCGGGTCTTCACCGCCGCTTCGCGCACGGCGCCGAGGAACTCCTCCGGCGTGACGCGCGCCGAGCAGCTCGCGGTGGCCAGAACGCCGCCTGGCGCGAGCGCCGCCAGCGCCGCGCGGTGCAGCGAAGCATAGCCGTCCAGCGCGGCCGGCACCGCTTTTTGCGTCTTCGCGTAGGCGGGCGGATCCAGCACGATCAGGTCGAAGCCGCCCGCGTCCGCGGCGCGCAGGAAGTCCAGCACGTCCGCCGCCTCGAATGCGTGCGCCGCCGGGTCTAGCCCGTTCAGCTCGAAGTTCCGCCGCGCGAGCTGCAGCGCGGAGGCGTCGCGGTCTACGCTCACCACCTGGCGCGCGCCGCCGAGCGCCAGCGCGAGCGAAAATGCGCCCGTGTAGGAGAAGCAATCGAGGGCGCGCCGGACCCCGCGCGCGTAGCGCCGCAGCGCCCACCGGTTCTCGCGCTGATCCAGGAAGAGCCCGGTCTTCTGGCCGGCGCGGACGTCGACCGCCAGCGCGACCCCGTTTTCGCGCACCACCACCGGATCGGGCGGCTCCGCTCCCCACAGCGCCTGTCCGCGCGCCGGCCGCGAGGGGCCCGAGTCGTCCTCCAGCGCGGTCTCGTCCTCTTCGGCGGACGGAACGGTGTCGTCGTCGCGCCCGTACACCCCCGACAAACCGACCTCGCCGCGAAGCGCGTCGACGATCTGCCCGCGGTGCGCGGCGAGCCCGGCGCTGTACAGCTTGAGCACGGCGAACTTGCCGTACAGGTCAGCCACCACTCCCGGGAGCCCGTCCCCTTCGCCATGGACGAGGCGCGCGCAGTCGGTGGTCGCCGGGTCCGAGAAGGGCGCGTACGCCCGCCTCAGCGCGACCGCCTTTGCGATGCGCCGCCGCCAGAAGTGCGGCCCGATGGCCTCGGCCGGGTCGAGCGTCAGCACGCGGACGGTGATGTGCGAGTGCGGATCGTAGTACCCGCGCGCGACGAATCGGCCGCGCTCGGTGACGTCCACGACGGCCCCGGCTTCGAGGCCGGCGGGGGCTTTCGCGAGCGCCCGGCGGAAGACCCAGGGGTGCCCGGCGCGGAGGTGGCGCGCCAGGTCCTTTTGCAGCTCCAATTTCACCGTGCCCACGCCCGCTCCCCTGGCCGCGCGGCGCCCGGCGCTGCCCTGCCTTCCGCCAGGCAGGCCGTGCCGGCGCCGCGAGCCTACCGTCTTTACCACCGCGCACCGCGCTCGCGACGGTCGCGCGACCAGATACCGGAGAACACCGATGAAGAAGATCCTGCCGACCGCCGCCGCGCTCCTCGTGCTCCCGGTCGCCGCGCGCGCCGAGAGCGAGCTCTCGCTCACGTTGCAGGGCGGCGCCGTCAAGTACGACCAGGCGCTGGCCGCGCCCTCTGACCTGGGCGCGGAGTACGGCGTGCGGCTCGGCATCCTCCCGACGCCGATCCTGGGCGTCGAGGTCGGCTACCTGGGATCGCAGAGCAACGTCCGCGACGTGGTGAACAATACCAACGCGACGCGCTTCATCTCGAACGGCGCCTACGCCGACGCGCGCGTGAACGTCCTCCCGGGCAACATCATGCCGTACGTGTTCGGCGGGTTCGGGGTCACCAATTTCAAGGTCGACAACGAGGTGGTGAACAGCGACGGCGGCCTGCACGGCAAGACGGTCGCGACCATCCCCTTCGGCGGTGGCGTCGACTTCAACCTGGGCGCCTTCAAGGTCGGCGGCCGCTTCCAGTACAATTACCTGCTCACCGACCAACTCGTCCGCAGCTCGCCCAACGGCGGCGGCGTGACGACCGGCAACAACACCAACTTCTACGGCGTGAACGTCGACCTCGGCGTCAGCTTCCACTGACAGCAACGTTCGCTTCGTCGACCCGTGATCTGTTGAGGGTTGGGGGGGAGCGAGCTCCCCCCTCGCGGAGGCGCCGCAGGCGCCGGATCGAAGAGGGCGGCGCGCCGGGCAGAGCGGTTAGAACCCGAGCTGTACGTGCGCGACAGGATACACCGTGCGCACCTGAGGCGGGCTGCCGACCAGATACGTGGGCGTGCTGAAGAACGGGAACACGAAGTCGACGCCGCCCAGCAGACGGACGCCGTGCAGCCGGAACAACTCCAGACCCGCGGAGATGCGCCCGCCGAGCCCGCCGGTCTGCGCAGCGGCCATGTACCCGAGGCCGGCGCCGAGGTAGGGGCTGATCTCGCTGTCCAGCGGCAGCCAGGCCGCGTCGAGCCCGAACCAACCCACGCCCGAGCCGTCCCGCGCCGCTACCATGGTCGACGCGCCCACGCGGAACGCCTCCGCCTCGTAGAAGTAGCTGAGGGAGAACCCTGAGGGGGTATTCCGGCCGCCGTCGCCGTGCACGAGCAACAGTGGCAAGCCCACCACCCAGAATCGCTCGCCGGGTTTCTTCTGAAATGGACGCGCCTCGGTCGCGGTCACCGTGCGCATGCCGGCGTTGTCGTCCGCCGAGCGACGGTCGAGCACCGCCGAGACGAGTCGCGTAGCGACGACGTCGGCTTCGTCGAGGGTGGTCGCGGTCAGCGACGCGGCGGCCACCGGGACGAGCTTTGGCGCGGAGACCTCCTCCAGGCTGAGGGGCACCTTGTGCCCCAACCTGCCGCCGATGCGCACGACGAAGAGGCGGGTGACGCCGATCTCCTGCAGCACCGCGGCGAGGCGCGCATCCACCGGCTGCACCGTCTCTTGCCGCGCGTCCTCGGAGATCGGGACGCCGCGCTTGCGCAGCTCTCCGGCCGTCACCGCGCGAATGGCGCGGACCGCCGGAACCTCGAGGCCGCCGTCGTCAGCGACGACCACTGCGGCCGTCGATTCGGCAAGCGCGGTGGCAGGCGACAGGGCGAGCGCGGCCGCTGCGGCCATGCCGAGCGCAAGCAGACGGAACATGGCACCCTCCGGACGCACGCAAGGCATGGATCGAGCAATCCGCGTGCCGCCGCGGACAACATGGCGGAAGGTGGCGGGTAGGAGCCAGTTTCCAGGCCCGCGCGCGTGTGCGACGGACCGTCTGACCGGGACGAGCGTGTCAGCCGCGCTCGGCGAGGCCGCGCGCGAAGTTGCCGATGACGAGCCCCTTGCGCGCCCGCCGCAAGCGGCGCAGCAGCGTCCGCATGCCCTGCGCCGGTCCGCCCGCGCTGGTGCGCTCGGCGACGGCGAGGTACTGCTCCGGATCGATGGCGAGGCTGCGGACCTGCACCTGGTCGACGGCGCAGCTACCCACCAGCTCGCACAGCGCTTCGATCTCGCCCCGCCGATCGGTCACGCCGGGAAAGGTGAGCAGGTTGAGCGCCGTGTAGATCCCGCGCTTCTTCGCCAGCCGGATCGAGCGCAGAACGTCGCGAAAGCCGTACCGGATGGGCCGGTAGTACGCCTCGTAGAGCGGCGCGTGCGCGCTGTTCAGGCTGATCCGGCACGCATCCAGGCCGGCATCGATCAAGAGGTCCAGGTTCTCCGGCAAGGAGCCGTTGGTATTGACGTTGATCGAGCCTCGCGAGGTCGCGCGCCGCATGCGGCGGATCGCCTCCGCGATCACATGGCCGCGGGTGAGCGGCTCGCCCTCGCAACCCTGGCCGAAGCTAATCATCGTCCGGCCCGGCGCGGCGCGCAGGTGCGCGATGCCGATCGCGGCCATGTGCGCCGCGTCCGGCGCATCCTCCATGCGCTCGTGCGAGCTGGGCGGACCTTCCGGCGGCTGCTCGGAGATGCACCCCACGCACCGCGCGTTGCAACCGACGCTGGCGGGGATGGCGCCTTCGTCGCGCGCGTAGAAGGTGTTTTGCGCCGTGAAGCAGCGCCACTCGAGCGCGCAGCGGGCGAGCTGCTTCAAGAGCGGGTTTTCGTCGCGGCGGAGCCGCGCATGGACGATCTCCGGCAGCTCGGCGGTGGAATGCGTCGCCGGGTCCCAGTGATTGCGCAGGTCCGTGCGCAGGGCATAGGCGACGTGACCCAGCCGCGGGTCCCAGGCCGCCGCGGTGTAGGCCCACTGCGGCAGCACCGGGGCGATGGCCGAGGTGCGATAGGCGGGCAGCGCCAGGCGCGTCCATCCGGGCGGAAGCACCGCGCCCACTGCGCTGGGCCGCACCGTGCGCCTGCCGAGCTTCATCTCGCGGACCTCCACGACGGCGCCGGTGTGCGGGTCGAGGCCCAGCGGCCGGCGACCCGGCAGCGTGGCGAGCTGCGCATGCCGCGGGAGCGCGACCGGCGCGTCGGCCGGCGCGACCGCGGCTGCCCCGTCGCGCACGAGCGCGAGCAAATCGGGGTGCTCGTACACCCTGCCCGCCTCGTCGGCGAAGAGCAGTCTGGGAGATCGATGCGACACGACGCGGCTTGACCGAGGAATGCGCCTTGCTATCTTGCGCGGCCCTTTCCAGCAACCGGAACAACCGCGGAGCGCTCCGATGATCATCGGCTGTCCCAAGGAGGTCAAAACGCGCGAGTACCGCGTCGGGCTGGTGCCGGGCGGCGTGCTCGCGCTCGCCAGCCGCGGCCACACGGTGCTGGTCGAGAAGGGCGCCGGGGCAGGCTCCGGGATCGGCGACGAATCGTACGTGAAGGCCGGGGCGCAGATCGTCGATTCCGGGCGCGAGGTATGGCAGCGCGCGCAAATGGTCGTGAAGGTGAAGGAGCCGATCGAGCCCGAGTACGGGCTGATGCAGGAAGGTCAGACGGTCTACACGTACTTCCACCTCGCGGCGGTCCCCGCGCTCGCCAAGGTGCTCCTCGAGAAGAAGATCGCCTCCGTCGCGTACGAGACGATCCAGACCGACGACGGACAACTTCCGCTGCTCAAGCCGATGAGCGAGGTCGCCGGCCGGATGGCGGTGCAGGTCGGCGCGGTGATGCTGGAGAAGGAGCACGGCGGCAAAGGGATCCTGCTCAGCGGCGTGCCCGGAGTGCGCCGGGGCCGCGTGGTCATCCTGGGCGGGGGGACGGTGGGCACCAATGCCGCCAAGCTGGCCTCCGGCATGGGCGCGGAGACGGTGATCCTGGACGTCAGCACCAGCCGCCTCGCCTACCTGGACGACGTCTTCGGCTCGCGCATCCAACCCATCTATTCGGACCAGGACCAGATTGCGAAGTACGTCCGCGAGGCCGACCTGGTGATCGGCGGCGTCCTCATCCCGGGCGCGAAGGCGCCCCGGCTGGTCAGCGAGAAGCTCATCTCCCAGATGAGCGAGGGGAGCGTGGTGGTCGACGTGGCCGTCGACCAGGGCGGCTGCATCGAGACCTGCCGGCCGACCACCCACGATCATCCCACGTATACCGTGCACGGCGTCGTCCACTACTGCGTCGCAAACATGCCTGGCGCGGTGGCGCAGACCTCCACTTTCGCGCTGACCAACACCACCATCGCCTACGGCGTGAGGCTCGCGGATCTGGGCGTCGTCGAAGCCGCCAAGCGCGACCGAACGCTCGCCTCGGGGATCAATACCTTCAACGGCCACTGCACCTACAAGGCGGTCGCCGAGGCCCTCGATCTGCCCTACACCGCCCTCGAGAAGGCCTTCAGCACTCGCCGATGAAGACAAAAGGATTTCACCACGGAGCACACGGAGCGCACGGAGTTGGGTTTGGTTCTTTTACCGTGCATTCTCCGTGTGCTCCGTGTGCTCCGTGGTGTAACGCTTTTTGCCGTGATTCTGTACAGATAGGCGGCGGGCGGGCTAGCGAGCCCTCCTGTAGCAGGAATGCAGGGGAGGGACCCTCGGTTTCCAGGGTCGTCAGGGCCGGTTAGATTGGCCGTGCGGGACCCGCGGTACGCAGCACAACCAGGGAGCGGGATGCTCGACTTCAAGCACACCGACAGGACCCGCCGGGAATTCGAAGGCCTGGCTCTGGAGCACTTGGACCCGCTCTACTCCGCGGCGCTGCGGCTCACCAAGAACGAACGGGATGCGGAAGACCTGGTGCAGGACACCTTCCTGCGCGCGTTCCGCTTCTTCGACAAGTTCGAGCGCGGCACCAACATGAAAGCGTGGCTGTTCAAGATCCTGACCAACACCTTCATCAACCGGTACCGCCGCCGGGTGAAGGAGCGCACGGTCGTCGAGGGGGCGGCGCGCGAGCAGTCGAGCGAGAAGTTCGTCGTCCGCGAGACGTCCGAGAGCGCGGTCAATCCCGAGCAGTACTTCTTCGACAAGCTGCTCTCGGACGACGTGCTGCGCAGCATCGACGGGCTGCCCATCGACTTCCGGCTGGTGGTGATCCTCGCCGACCTGCAGGAGTTCTCCTACAAGGAGATCGCCGAGATCCTCGACTGCCCGGTGGGCACGGTGATGAGCCGCCTGTACCGCGGGCGCAAGCTCTTGCAGAAGAATCTCATGTCCTACGCCGTCGAGCAGGGCGTCCTGCAGGCGCCTCGGGCCATGGAGCTGGGCTCCGAGGCGGAGGAAGAAGCGGACGTGCTCCAATTCAAGCGCCGCGCCGGCGGCTGACCCATGGCCCTGCGTTGCCGCGAGATCGAGTCGTTCCTGCCGGCGTACGTCGACGGCGAGTTCGACGCGTACGAGCGCGCCGAGGTCGAATCGCACCTCGTCGATTGCGCGGCCTGCCAGCATGCGGTCCGCATCCAGTCGGCGATGAAGGAGGCGGTGAAGCGCGCCGCTCCGGCAGTCGCGCCCATCGAGCTGCGCCAATCGGTGCGCCTCGCGCTGCTCGACGAGGAAGCGCCGGGCTCGCGCTGGGACGGGGTGCTGCGCAATCCGCGCTCGGTGGGCCTGTTGGCGGCGGCCGTCGGCGCAGCGGTGTGGTTCCTCGCCGGCGGGATGTCGCATCCGCTCTTCCCGGCGCGCCACCACTCCGGCCTCGTCGACGACGGCATCGCGCTGCACCAGCGCGGTCTCCCGCTCGATTACACGGCGAGCGACGTCGGGTCGGTGCAGCAGTGGCTGCAAGGCCGCCTCGACTTCGCGCCGCGGGTGCCGCGCTTCCGCCAGGGGCCGGCGCTGCAGGGCGTGCGCCTGTCCCATCTGCACTCCCGCCCGGCGGCGGCGCTCTCCTACTCCGTCCCGCAAGCCGAAGGGCACCGCGTCACGCTGCTCATCGTCGACGATCCCGACGACGGCGATCCTCCCGGATCGGTGCGCCGCCTCCCGGGCCGCGAGGTGTGGCTCAGTCGGAGCCGCGGCTACAATGTGGTTTCCTGGAGGACGGACGAGATCGTGTATTCTCTCATCTCCGATCTCGACGAGAGCGACGTCCTGCAGCTCGTGCAAGCGGCGGAGCTCCGGTAATTCTGCAAGGCCCCTGCACGATTCGTTGACCCCCGCCAGCGGGGCCCGTACTCTTTTCGAAGGCGTCATGCCCAAGCGGATCCTGCTCATCGATTCCGACGAATCCTTTGCGCAGGAACTCGCGGCCGCGGCGGCGGCGGGCGGTTTCAAGGCACTCAAGGCGACGAACAGCGAGCAGGGGATGGCGCTGGCGCGGCAGGAAATCCCCGACGTGATCGTGGTGTGCGTCGAGGCGCAGCCCACCAACGGGTACATGCTCTGCACGCGGCTCAAGAAGGACGAGCGGCTCAAGGACGTCCCGGTGATCCTCACCTCCGCCAACGCGACGGAGGAGAGCTTCGAGAAGCACAAGAAGCTCAAGACCCGCGCCGAGGGCTACCTCATCAAGCCGTTCGGCGCCCGGGCCATGCTGCACATGGCGGCGCATCTGCTCGGCGCGCCCGCCGGCGACGAGCAGATGGTCTCGATGGACGACGAGTCGCTCGGCCTGGAGAGCGGCGTCGCCGGGGAAGACGAGCCGATCCAGCTCGGCGAGGACGAGGCCGCCGAGGCGCACAGCGCGAGCGACGAGCCCGTCGTGGAGCTGGAGGAGCTCGTCGAGATGGACGATGCGCCGGCCTCGGTCCCCGATCGGGAAGGGGGCGACGAGGACCTGGACATGTTCGACCAGGCGTTCGACGCCTTGAAGCCCGCCGACGGAAGCGGTCGCGTCGCG
This sequence comes from Myxococcales bacterium, assembly GCA_045802765.1. GTDB lineage: Bacteria > Myxococcota > Myxococcia > Myxococcales > 40CM-4-68-19 > VBKO01. Next base: position 4,436 of record JBJMQJ010000085.1, on the reverse strand, counting down.
GTGGAGAAGCCGCGCCTCCGGGTCGCGCCCGACCCCGAGCCCGAGCAGCGGCGGCGCGAACCGACCGAGCTGTCCGCCCCCAGCGACGAGGAGCTGCTCGGCCTCGACGAGGAGGCCGCGCTCTCCGAGCTCGAGGCGGTCGCTCCCGCGCGCAAGGCACCCTCCCTTCCACGGCCGGCCGCCAAGGCCAGTCCGCGCGGCCGCTCCGGCGCCGAGAAGGGCGCCGCCGAGCTCCGTCAGGAGCTGGAGGACAAGGAGAAGCAGCTCGCCGATCTCCAGGAGCAGCAGGGCACGCTGGAAGAGCAGGCGCAGCAGCTCAAGGAGGCGGCGGTCAAGCGCGACGCCTCCGCCAAGGCGCTGCAGCAGCGCGCGGACGCGCTGGCGGCGGCGGCGAAGAAGTTCGAGCGCGAGCTGACCGCCGCGCGCGACGAGCTGAAGGCGGGCGGAGGCAAGTCGCAGGCGGCCCGCCTCGAGGCCGAGCTGGAGAAGGCGCGCGAGGAGATCGCGGCGCTCACCGGCGAGAAGGACCTGCTGCGCGAGGAGCGCGACGAGCTGCGCAAGCAGTTGAGTGAATCGCAGGCCGCGGCGAAGCAGAACGAGGAGCGCGCCATCCGCGCGTACCAGAAGATGAAGGGTGACGAGAAGCTGCGCGAGCGCATGCGCAAGGCCCTGCAGATCGCGCTGGCGCTCCTCGAGGACGGCGTCGTCGACGCCGGCACGGGCTCGGAACCGGAGAAGAAGTCCGCCTGACCGCGGGCTCCGGCCGCTGCGAAAATCGACGGAACGCGTCAACGTAGTTTGTGCGATTGCCGACAACGCGCGGCCGTCGAACCTTTGGCCGTGGAGGGTGCGGCGAAGGGGGGCGCCGGATCCCGGGAGGCTCTCGATGCCCGTCGTCCGACCGCTCGAAGGCAGTCGTCTGGCTGCAGTGCTCGATGTGCCGCGCGGCCCGTTGCGCGTCGATCCGGAGCGGGAACCGCCCGTCCGGCTATCGCTCATCGTCCCCACCTACGACGAGTCCCGCAACCTGGAGGAGCTGTTGCGGCAGCTCACCGCGGTCCTCGAGCCGCGTCTCGCCGGCGAGTACGAGATCGTGGTGGTCGACGACGACAGCCCGGACGGCACCTGGGCCATCGCGATGCGCCTCGCGGAGCGGTGGCCCGCGGTGCGCGTCATGCGGCGCCGATCCGAGAAGGGCCTCTCCACCGCGGTCGTCCGGGGCTGGCAGGCCGCGCGAGGTGAAGTGCTCGCGGTGATCGACGCCGACTTGCAGCACCCGCCCGAAGTGCTCGCCCGGCTGTGGGAGGCGATCGAAGCGGGCGCGGATCTCGCCGTGGCCAGCCGGCACGTCGGCGGAGGCGGCGTGAGCGACTGGAGCGCGCTGCGGCGGGCGCTTTCCCGCGGCGCGCAGCTGCTCGGCCTCGCCGTCCTCCCCTCGGTGGTGGGAAGGGTCAGCGACCCGATGAGCGGCTATTTCATGGTCCGGCGCTCCGCCATCGCCGGCTCCGAGCTGAGCCCGCTCGGATACAAGATCCTCATCGAGGTGCTCGGCCGGGGACGCATCCGGACGATCTCCGAGGTGGGCTACGTCTTTCGCGAGCGCCTCGCCGGCGAGAGCAAGGTCAGCGCCAGGCTCTACGCCGACTATCTGCGGCACCTCGTCCGGTTGCGCCTCGCGACGCTCCCCGCGCGCTTCCCACGATTCGCCGCCGTCGGCTTGAGCGGCGTCGCCGTCGACATGGCGCTGCTCTTCCTCCTCTCCGATCCGCGCACCCTCGGCTGGGATCTCACACAGGGCAAGCTCCTGGCCGCCGAGGCCGCGATCGTCAACAACTTCGTCTGGAACGACTCGTGGACGTTCGGCGACATCGCGCGGCAGCTCGGCGGCGGAGGCGCCCGGCTGAAGCGCTTCGCCCGCTTCAACCTGATCTGCGCGATGGGGCTGGCGCTCAGCGTGCTCCTGCTCGCCTTGCAAGTCGACGTGCTCGGGGTCAACCGCTACGTCGCGAACGGGGTCGCCATCGCGCTCGTCACCGCCTGGAACTTCTGGATGAACAAGGCGTTCAGCTGGGCTCCCCCGGCCGATCGCCGCGCCGCGACCGCTCCTCTCGCGCGGCGCCGCGCAGCCGGCGCGCGATCGAGTCAGGGCGCGCGCGCCTGGTAGAGCGTCCAGCGCCCCGCTCGCGCCTTCACCGCGAACGCGCCCGGCGGCTCCGGGGCGGGACCGCGCACGAGCAGGTAATCGGCCTCGGCGCCTTCGCGCGCCGGGTCGAAGCGGTCGGGATGCTCTTCCCAGCCGGGCGGCAGCGCGACAGCCGGTTCGCTGGGGCGGAAGCGGATCGGGCTCCAGGGAAGCTCCGCGAAGTTCCGGCGCGCCCGTCCGCCCCGCTCCACCTGGTAGTACATGCCGAAGTGCTGGTAGGCCTGGAACTGTACTTCATGGCTCTGCCGGTCGGGGATCAGCGAGAGAAGCCGGCGCGCCGGATCGGCGGCGCGCAGCACCTGGTCGAGCTGCGCAGCCTGGGCCTCGGCGTCGAATGCGCGGTGCACGGCCGACAGCTTCGCGCCGTACGCGAGCTGGAGCGCCACCGCCGCCGCGAGCAGCGCCGAGGTGGCGCGCCCCGGCGCGACGGCTGGCGCGGACAGCACGACGAACGCGAGCAGCGGAAGCGTCCGCAGGGGGAGCGAGCCGGCGGCGCCGACCGTCTCGGGCAGCAGGAGGCAAGCAGCGGCGAGACATCCGCCGAGGAGCGGCAGTCGCCACCAGCGCCGAACGCGGGGACGGCCGGGCACCAGCGCCGCGCCGAGCCACAAGAGGAGCAGCGCCGCGGCGAATGCCTCGTCGGCGTGGCCAGCGAGAACGTTTCCGAAGCGGAACAGGTCGAGCATCCGTTCGCGGAGGGGTTGCCAGGTCGCCGCCCTGTGCGCGACCGGATCCGTAGGCTGCGCGAAGAGCGAGGTCGCCATCCAGGCGCCCAGCAGCGCCACCGCGGGGGCGAATGGCGCGACGGAGCGCAACGCGCGTCGCCTGCCGGCCCCCGCCGTCGCCGCGAGGAGCACCGCGGCCCCGAGAGCCAGGCCGAGCGCGCTGGGATGGAGGTACAGGAGCGCCGCGGCGAGCGCGCCGAGCGCCACCGCCCGACCCGTCCGTGGCGCGCGCAGCTCGCGCTCCGCGAGCGCGATCACGAAGAGCGTCGCGGGGACGGACTCGACGAAGTTGAAGAAGCCCAGGTACAGCGGAGCGGTGTGGAACAGGGCGGGCGCGAGCACCGCGAGGCGCGCGTCGCGATCGAACGAGCGCAGGAACGCCCACGCCGCGGCGGGCAGCGCCAGGGCGACGAGCGAGAGGACGATCCGGCAGGCCGCCTCGGGCCCGAAGAGGCGCGCGAGCAGCGCGGCCGGCAGGTAGAAGCCGAGGTACTGCGAGCGGGCGAGATCGATCTCGAAGAAGCGCTCGAACCCGAACGCCGGAGCGTGGTAGTCGGCGAGCACCCGGATGGCGGCGAGGTGCTGGGGCGCATCCTGGAAGGGCAGGAATCGCGCCGCCCAGAGCGGCACCACCGAAGCGACGGCGGCAAGGGCGCACAGGGCGGGCCAGGCGACCGCGGCTGCGTCCCATCCGAGAGGCGCCGCCAGGGCGAGCGCGCGCGCGGGCTGGGGGCGCTGCATCAACTCCTGCCGTAGCGGTCCTCGAGCCGCACCACGTCGTCCAGCTCGGGAGTGCTCGCCTCGAGCACGTCGCAGTCGGTCAACGCCACCATCCGGTGGATGGTCCCGGGCCGGATGCGCATCGAGTCGCCCGGCTGCAGCAGCACCTCGCGCGCACCGCCGCCCGCGTCGAACTCGAACCGCATCGATCCGGTGAGGAGGTGGATCGTCTCGTCCTTGTGCCGGTGGAACTGCCGGCTGAGCGCGTGTCCTCGGCTGACGTGCAGGACCTTGCCCACGTATCGCTCCGAGTGCGCCCAGATGAGCTCGTAGCCCCAGGGCTTCTCGACGCGGCGCGGATCGAACCGCACGTCCTGCTCCGCCAGCGCAGCCGAGCCCTCGACCGGATGGCCCATGGCAGCTCCTTCCCTGTCGAGGATCGGCATCGCGCGCCCGGCCGGCAAGCGGCCGGGTTCGAACGCCACACCTTGCTTGGTTGACGCTCTGCGAACACCGGGACGCTCTACGATCCGGCGCCTGCGGCGCCTCCACATGGGGGAGCTCGCTCGCCCCATGTCGCCCCAACAGATCACGGTCGACCAGACTGAGCGCCGGGCCCGGATCGCGGCTTCAGACCTTCTTTTCCAAGAGCTTCTTTGCCTGGGTCTGCAGCGCGTTGGAGACGTTCCGGTTCTTGGACAAGGCCTTCAGCTCGGCCTGCCGGAGGAGGGAGAGGAACCGCATCGCCACCGCGACCGGCACCTTGGGGTTGTTCACCAGGCTCACCT
>JBJMQJ010000084.1:0-20679 GCA_045802765.1 Myxococcales bacterium | reverse complement strand
CTTGGTGAGCACGTACAGCCAGTGCGCGGTGGCGTTCTGCCGGGTGATCACCTCGCCCCGGCCGAACGGCGCCAGCCGCATGAACGAGGCGAGCTGCACGCGCTCCTCGCTGGAGAGCGAGGAGAGCATCTCGATCTGCTCCAGCGCCGCCACCCGGTGCGCCATCTCGCGCGCGTGCTTGCGCTCCCGGTGCTCCGGGTCGTCGTGGGAGACGAACACCGCCGTCCCCGGGAGCGCCAGCGGGATGCTGGCGCGCTTGAGCGCCACGTAGACGCGCACCCGGACGGCGCTGGAGGTGGGGTCGTCTTGCGCCAGGTCGGTCAGCCAGTAGCGCACCGCGTAGTTCGCGAAGCTCTCCGCGCCCTGGCGGGCGAAGTCGAAGCAGATGCAGTTGGGCGGAGGGAACGCCGCCAGGTTGGGGATGGGCGTCGACTGCAGCGCGTCCTCGACGACGTTGATGACCTCCTCCGGCGAATAGCGGAAGTCGACGTTGAAATAGACCCACATGCGGTGCTGGGTGGGCTGGTCCTCGCGCTCTCCCAGGATGAGGATGTTGTCGTTGAGCAGCGAGGAGTTGGGGACGATCACGGTGTCCCAGTTCCGCGTCTCCACCACCGTGTGGCGCCAGCGGATCGCCTTCACCTTGCCCTGCTGGCCGGTGGGGAGCTGCACCCAGTCGCCGACGTGGATCGAGTCGTCCAGCTGCAGCGCGATGCCGCCCAGGACGTTGCCCAGCGTCGCCTGCAGCGAGAGGCCGAGCACCACGGTCACCACCGCGCTGGTGGCGATGATCCCCGAGAGCTGCACGCCGCTGCGGTGGAGCATCCCGATGAAGGCCAGGATGTACGCCGCGCCGAGCGCCAGGTCGTGCACGATGTTGGCGATCTCGATCCGCAGCGCGAGCAGGACGAGGTCGAAGAGCAGGATGGCCACCAGGTCGATGACCACCAGCACTTCGAAGAGATCGGCGAGGAACCAGACGCGGCGCGACCAGCCGTCCGCGTGCACCCAGTGCAGCACCGCGGCGAGCGCGAAGGTGGTCACGTAGAGCATGACCAGGATGGTCGCGCGCCGGATGCGCCGCCGCTTCTTCGGCGCGAACCGCCCCACGAACGCGGCCATGACCACCAGCGCCGCGCCGAGGATGAGGATGGTCGACGGCGACGCGTACCCTAGCCACTGCTGCGCCCGCGGGCTGGGCGCCGGGAAGCCGAACGGGTCTTGCGAATCGATCTGCTGCGAGACGATCACCGCGCCTGCGCCGGCGGCGGCCGCCGCGGCGGCTGCGTTGGTCTGCTGCTGCTGGAGCTGGGTGGCCTGCTGCTGCGACGTCGCGGAGGGCGCGGACGGCTGCGCCGCGGCGCTCCCCTGCTGCGCAGCCGCGCCCGATGCGGAAGAGATCACCGCGAAGAGCGCGAAGCACGCGAAGATTTTTTCTTTGCTGAACATCAACCTTCGCGATCTTCGCGGTGATCCCCTGGGCCAGGTGGCTAAAACGTATAGACGTCGTCCAGCTCGCAGATCTGCAAGTAGTCGCGGCGGAGCGCCGCGATCTCCTTCTTCACCTCGTCGATGACGCTCGGCTTGAGGTGGTACAGGTACACGCGGGCGCCGCGCCGGTCGAGCTTCTCCAGCTCGCTCACCACCGTGCGCGGCGTGAGGTGCCCGGAGACGTCGGCCAGCCACTGCATGTGGCTGGGGAACGACACCTCCAGGAAGACGGCCTTGAGGTTCGGTGTCGCATTGATCGCGCGCCACAGCTCGTCGGTCGGGCCGGTGTCGCCGGAGAAGGCGACCGCTCCGCTCTTCGATTCGAAGATGTACCCGACCGAATAGACCGGGTGCTGCACGGGGATGGCGCGGATGCGGTAGCCCTGGCAGGTCACCGGGTCGCGGATGGGCATCTCCTCGAACGCGAGCACCGGATTGTCCGGGTTGGGGATGACGCGGAAGTCGGGCCACACGCGGTTGTTGAAGACGTCCTTGTCCATCGCCTCCATCGTCTCCCTGGCGCCGTGGACGACGACGGGCTTCTGCCGGTGGCCGACCAGCACGTCGGTCATCAGCGGCACGTCCTTCATGTGATCGAAGTGGCTGTGCGTGAGGAAGATGTCGTCGATCTGCAGGATCTCCTCGAGGCCCAGCACGGAGGTGATGGCGCCGCCGTCCACGCACAGCTTTCCGTCGACGAGGAAGCACGTCGTGCGGTGCTTGGGCAGCTCTCCGCCGTGGCAGCCGAGGACGCGGAGCTTCATCAAGTATCCCCGAACCGTTCCTTCATCTCCAGGAACTCGAGATACTTCTGCATCTTCCCGACGTCGGGGACCACCACGCCCTCGGGCACCAGCTGGATGATGCGCGCCTTGGCGATCTTGTCGAGCGCATGCTGCACCGCCTCGGTGGAGAGGCCCATGCGGCCCTGGAGGTCGTCCGCGTTGAGGGAGACGAGCTTGCCTTGCGGCGTGTCGCGCCCGCGCTTCGCGCTCGAGAGGAGGAAATGGACCACGCGGCTGGCCGGATCCTTGAGGAGCAGGTTCTCGATCTGCTCGTCGGCTTCCTGCAGGCGGTCGGAAAGCTTCTTGATCAGCCGGACGGCGATCTCCACGTTCCCGCGGATCATCCCCTCGAAGGTGCGCGGGTCGATCACCAGGAGCTTGCCGTTCTCGGCCATCACCGCGCCCGCGGAGCGCGGCTTGTTGTTCAAGATGGCCATCTCGCCGAAGAATTCGCCGGCCCCGAGCGTGGCGAGGATCTTCTCCGTCTCGCGGACCTTCTTGGTGATGTTCACCTTGCCGGACTGGACGACGAACATCTCCCCGCCCGGCTCCCCTTCGCGGAAGAGGACGTGGCCCTTGGGGAACTCCCGCCCGAACCGCTGGAAGAGCTGGTCCTCTCCTGCCATGTCCCCTCTCGTCGCCCTCGGGGTCACCGGCGGGCCCGCGCGCTGCCATGGCGCCGCGGCCGCCTACGCTCCACCCGGTAGTCGTATCAGGCGCTCGCGATCGCGGTCAATTTTGCGACATTGTGGAGAAATGTAAGAAAAACGGGGCGCGTAGCCGCCTCCACCGCAAGCTGCACGCCGCAAGCGGCACGGCTTGTTGGTCCTCCGTCCGGAGCAAGCCGTCCCCCCGATCGCCGCGCGTCGCGCCGGCCCGTCTTCTCGCGCCGCGCGGCGTGCAACGAGCTCGCGAAAAGTCGGACGACGAGCGCGACTCGGCGAGAAGCGGTGTGGCTGCCTCGGAAGCGCGACCGACGCACCGCGTTGAGCTAAGACGATGGCCCTACTTGACGTCGACCGCGGCTGAGGTCTCATGTGTACGAAGATGTACGCACTGACGGGTCCCCCTCAGGCCCGTCGAGCTGTTTCCCGCAGCACTCGTCCAACACGTCGGCAGCGCTCTCGCGCGGTGAGGGTGCGCCTTTCCAAGAAGGGGGATCATCCGCAAGGGAGCTCTTTGCAAGGCCGCGCTGGCGGGGCGCGGACAACCCGTTGCATGCAACAGGGGGTTTTCTATGTTCGTTGCAAGACTATGGGGCCGCGAAGCGCGGCTCGTGCTGCTCGGTATCGTCGCCGTCGCTTCAACCCGCGCCGTCGCAGAGACGCGCGGGAACCCGAACTGCCCGGGTGAGGAGGTGTTTTACGATCCAGGACACGGCGAGGACATCGTCCTCCCCAAGGGCTACAAGGTCGAAGTCTTCGCCAAGGATCTCAATTTCCCGACTGCCATCGCTTTCCAGGGCAACAAGGAAAACTTCAAGGTCTTCGTGGTGGAGTCCGGCACCGGGCTGCCCAGCCGCTGCAACGACAACAAGAAGGCATTCACGGTCGACAACCCGTTCACTCCCGACCTTCTGATCTTCGACAAGAACGGCCGGCGCATCGCCGGACCGATCGGAAAGCCGGGATCCGCCAAGAAGGCGTTCCAACCTGACGGCCCGGCCATCGGACTCGCATTCGAGAACGTGTTCCAGGGCGGGACGCTGTTCGGAACCGATTCCAACCAAGGCGTGCGCGGTGCACCTGGAGACGCGAACAACACCTCCAGGGTCGTGACGATCGACGTCGGCGCCAACGAGGTGCGCACGTTCGTCGGCGGACTTCCGACGGGCGACCACCCGACGGAGCAGGTCCTGGTCAAGGACGGGTTCGTCTACTGGTCGCAGGGATCGGCGACGAACTCCTCGGTGGTCGGACACGACAACGGCGGAGCGGCGGGACCCAACGAGCACGACATCGCCTGCCAGGACGTCCGCCTGAGCGAGAACACCTGGCCGTCCGGAGACGGCCATGAGACGAGCGCCTTTTCGAAACACGCGCAGGCGCGGCCGGGCGCGCTGGTGAAGGCGTTCGAGGACGCGACCCAGAAGGGCATGTGCACGGGAGCCATTCTGCGCGCCCGCGTGCGCGCCGACCATCCGGAGAAGACGGTCGAGCCGTTCTCCTGGGGCTATCGGAACCCGTTCGGGATCCGGTTCCCGCCGAAGAACCATACGCTCGGCGACGGCCTGTTCGTCACCGAGAATGGGGAGGACGAGCGCGGCGCGCGTCCGACCAACAACGCCCCGGACCGCCTGCAACTGGCCAAGCAGAGCTCGAAAGGCACGCCGGACTTCCACGGTTGGCCGGACCGGTTCGGCTTCCTCGATTCGACGCAGGCGATCTTCAATCCGCAGGGAGGTCCGGCGGACGACCTCGGCGAAGCCGCGAGGGACAACCCGCGGACGACGCCGGTCAAGCACTCGCTGGCCTTCCCTCCCCAGGCGCCGATCGCGCCTCTCGCCATCGAGCCGACGGACGTGGCGGTGGTGGGGCCGGACTTCGCGCCCAACTCGTTCGTGCACGGGCCGCTGAAGCCCGGCGCGGCGCTCGTCGCTCGGGAAGGGGACTTCGGCTTCTCGACCCGCAATGGCCTCCCGATCGTCGGTCACGACATCGAGTTGGTGAACTTCAGCGGGAAGGGCAAGAGCCTCAGGCTCGAGCTGTCCCGCTTCGCCTTCAACTGCCGGCAGGGCTTCCAGGACCACCTCCCGGACGGCACTCCGGTCTGCAACGCGGACAAGGCGGAGGTCACCAAGACGCCCCCTGGCAACAACGGCCAGGCATTTGCCAACCAGCTGCGAGGCATCAACCGGCCGCTCACGGTCATGTTCGGACCTGATGGCGCCTTGTACCTGGTCGACTACGGCGCGGTCCGCGACTTCGGGCGCAGCGACCCGAAGCAGGCGTTCACCAATCCGGCCGACGCTCCGCTCGTCCAGATCCCGCGCACCGGCGTGATCTGGAAGATTACCTCGACCGAGCGCGGCCACGACGACAACGACGAAAACGACGACGACTGACGCAGGTGATTCGAGGCCCCGTGGCGGCACCGCCACGGGGCCTCGCCTGGACGTCGCTCTCCCGCAAGCCGCGAGGCCCGTTCTCGCTGGAAACGAGGGGTGAATCCATCTAAGGTGCGCCCCGCCATGGGCCTCACCTACCGCGGCGCGGGCGTGGACATCGACGAGGGCGATGCGCTGGTCGAGCGCATCAAGCCGCATGCGCGCCGCACGCTCCGACCAGAGGTGCTGGCCGGAATCGGTGGGTTCGGCGGCCTCTTCGAGATCCCCAAGAGCTACCGCGAGCCGGTGCTCGTCGCGGGGACCGACGGGGTGGGCACCAAGCTCAAGCTCGCCTTCGCGAGCGGGCGCCACGAGACGGTGGGCATCGACCTCGTCGCGATGAGCGCGAACGACGTGGTGGTCTGCGGCGCCGAGCCCGTCGTCTTCCTCGACTATTTCGCCACCAGCCGGCTGCGCGCCGATCAGGCCGAGCGCGTCGTGGCGGGCATCGCCGAGGGCTGCCTGCGCGCGGGGTGCGCGCTCATCGGCGGCGAGACGGCCGAGCTGCCGGGGTTCTACGCCGACGGCGAGTACGACCTGGCGGGCTTCTGCGTCGGCGTGGTGGAGAAGTCGCGCATCCTCGACGGATCCCGGGCGCGCGCCGGGGACGTCGTGCTCGGGCTCGCCTCGAGCGGCCTGCACTCCAACGGATACTCGCTCGCGCGCAAGGTCCTGGGCGACCGCCCGGCGGGTGAGGTGCTCGACCTCTTGCTCGAGCCGACCCGCATCTACGTGAAGGATTGCCTGGCCCTGCGGGCGGCGATCGACGTCCACGCCTTCGCGCACGTCACCGGGGGCGGGCTGCCGGGAAACCTTCCCCGCGTGCTCCCCGCCGAGCACCGCGCCGTGCTGCGCCCCGCAAGCTGGCCCCGGCCGCGCATCTTCGAGCTGTTGCAGCGCACCGGGAAGATCGAAGACGCGGAGATGCTGCGCACCTTCAACTGCGGCGTGGGGATGTGCGCCGTGGTGCGCCGCGAGGACGCCGCCGCGGCGCGCGACCTCTTGCAGGCGCGCGGTCAGGCGGCCTGCGAGATCGGGGTCGTCGAGGCCGCCCCCGGCCTTGCCGAGCCCGAGGTGGTCTTCCGCTGATGGCGCGTCCCTTGCGACTGGGAGTCCTCGCTTCCGGATCCGGGTCGAACCTGCAATCGATCCTCGACGCCTGCGCACAGAGGCGCATCGCGGCGGAGGTGGCGGCGGTCGTCTGCAACGTCCCCGGCGCGCGGGCCCTGCAGCGCGCCAAGGACGCCGGCGTCCCCGCGGTGCTGCTGCCGCACCAGGAGCACCCGCGCCGCGAGGAGTACGACGCCCGGCTCGTGTCCGAGCTGCGCTCGCGCGGCGTGGAGCTTTTGTGCCTGGCCGGATTCATGCGCATCGTCACGCCGGTGCTGCTGTCCGCGTTTCCGCAGCGCGTGCTGAACATCCACCCCTCGCTCCTCCCCGCGTTCCCGGGGATGCACGGTGTCCGGCAGGCGCTCGCGGCCGGCGTCCGCGTCTCGGGATGCACCGTGCACTTCGTCGACGAGGGGACCGACAGCGGGCCCATCCTCATCCAGGCCGCCGTGCCGGTGCTCGACGGCGACACCGAGGAATCTCTCGCCGCCCGCATCCTGATGCAGGAGCACCGCATCTACCCGCGCGCGATCCAGCTCGTGGCCGAGGGCCGGGTCGCCATCGAGGGCCGCCGCGTCCGCATCTCGGCCCCGCAGAGCGACGAAGCTCGCACCCTCTCCTCTCCCCCGGTGGCGGAACCATGAGCGATCCCACCCAGAAGAGCGGGCCACCGGCGAACACGTCTTCCTCGCCCTCGACTTCGCCCTCGACTTCGCCCTCGCCCTCGCCCTCGCTCTCGACCTCGCCCCCGACCCCTCCCTCCAAACCCCCGCCCGTCTCGGTCCCTCCACCGCCCGGCCCCCCGTCCTTCGTCGCCCGCCGCATCCCGACGCTGCCCGACAAGCCGCTGCAGCGCCGCGTCTACGACGTCGCCATCATCGGCCCGGACCTGGGCGGCGCGGCCGCGGCGGCGCTGCTTGCCAAGCGCGGCCTGCGCGTGCTCATGGCGCCGCTCTCCCAGGGAATCGTGTCGCGCGACAGCGACGGCTGGCTGCTCCCCGCCGCGCATCCGATGATCCCGCCGCTCCGGCAGCTCTCCGGCAGCATCTTCGCGCTCGACGAGCTGGGCCTCGCCGCGGATCTGCAGCGCCAATCCGCCGGTACGGCCACCGGCGCTTTCCAGCTCCTCGGGGAGGAGCTGCGGCTGTCGCTTCCGGCGGACGGTCTGCGCCGCCGCGCCGAGCTGCGGCGCGAGCTGGGCGACGACGCGGCCGCGGCCGAAGCGGCGCTCGAGGCCCTGGAGACGCTGGGCCGCCCCTGGGATCGCGTCGTGGGCGAGCCTCCTCCGTTGCCCGCGCGGGGATTCTTCGAGAGGCGGCGGCTGCGAAAGGTCCTTCCCAACCCGCCTCCCGAGGTGCCCCAGGGGATCGTCGGAGAGGCGCTCCACGCGCTCGCGCCGTTCGCGGCCTCGCTGGTGGGCGACACCGCGCCCGAGGCCACGGCGCGCGAGGCGGCCGCGCTCTTCCGTGCGCCGCTCAGGCTCTGGGGCGGCGCGGCGCAGCTCGCCGACCTGCTGCGCGCCAAAGCCGAGACCGCCGGGGCGCATCTGACGACGGAGAGCTGCTCGCGCCTGCGCCTCGCCCGCAAGTCCGCCATGTTCGAGCTGGCGGGAGCCGAGGTGCAGGTCAACATGGTGGTGCTCGCCTGCCCGCCGGAGACGATCCGGCACCTCTGCGACGGGGGTGGCCGCGCCGAGCGGGCAGTTGCCGACGAGGCGCACCTGACCGTCGAGCGCAAGGAGGCGCTGGCGCACTTCGTCGTCCGGCCGGAAGGGCTCCCGCAGGCGCTGGAAGAAGCGGCGCTGCTGCTCGGCGACCCGCTGGGGCCCCTGGTCATGTCCGCCGTGCCTGCGCGGCGCGCCCGCGGCGAGGTGGCGGGCGAGCGCCTGCTCACCGTGGGGCGGGTCGTCGACGCCGGGTTCTCCGACGCGCAGGCGCTGCTCTCGTCGGTGCGGAAGGCGCTCGACCCCGTCCTGCCTTTCTTCGAGCGCCACGTGGTGCACGAGTCCGTCGAGCTGGACCCGATGCACGGCCAGAGGATCTTGAAGCCGCACGAGGGGCTGCACTCGGAGCCGATCGGCCTGCGCCCGGTGTCCGCGGCGCACGATCGCGTCCTGTTCGCCTCCCGCGAGGTCTATCCCGGCTTCGGCCTGGAAGGGTCGATCCTCGCGGCGCGCGCCTGCGCGGCGCAGGCCTTGGAGCTGAGCGGCAGGAAGCAGGTCTCCGCGACTTGACAACCCGGAATTCCCGGGTAGGTTCCGCCATTCCGCTCTGGAGGGGACACCATGTTTTTATGGTGTCCCCCAAATGCGATTTGCCAGACAAAAGACAGAGGACAAGACAGATGGCCTTCAAGTGCGACATGTGCGGCAAGGGTCCACTCACCGGCAACCAGGTGAGCCACGCCAACAACAAGACGAAGAAGCGCACCCTGCCCAACCTGCAGCGCGTCCACGCGGTGGTCGGCGGCCGCCGGGTGCACGTCCGCGTCTGCACCCGCTGCCTCAAGGCAGGCAAGGTGGTCAAGGCCGCCTAGAGCCGTTCTGATCCGTTTCGTCCCGGCGCGGTGCTCTCCTTCGGGGGCGCCGCGCCCGCGCTTCGGGAGGTGCGAGTGGGTTCAGGCAACGGCAGCTCCGCGCTCCTCGATCCACGCGCGGCGCGGCAGGCGCTTTCGGCGGCGCGCGGCAAGGAGAAGGTGGACCTGCTCCTCTCGGCGCCCGATCCCGAGGCGCTCGTCCAATCGATTCCCCCCCACGACCTCTATCTCGCGATCCTCGAGGTCGGTCTCGACGATGCCGCCGACGTGGTCGCGCTCGCCTCGCCCGAGCAGTTCCGGCACTTCGTCGACCTGGGGGCCTGGCCGCGCCGCGACGAGGGGCCCGACCCGCGCGCGGTGCTGCGCTGGCTCCATCTCGCGCGCGAGGGCGGCGGCCATTCCGACCGGGCGCGGCGGCGCTACCTGGACAAGCTAGCGCTCCTCGACGCCGAGATGCGGTCGCTCCTCCTGCGCAAGGCGATGCGCGTGCACGACCTGCAGGAGGAGGACGAGCCGGCCATCGCCGATCATGGCCGCACCTTCCGCACGCCCGAGGGCCGGTACCTGGTCGAGTTCCTCCCCGACGCAGGCGAATTCGGCACCCTCCGGCAGCTGCTCGACGACCTGTACTCCGAGGACGTGCTGGGCACGACGCGCCTCCTCGAGTCCCTCCGCTGGGAGGTGCCCACCGAACTGGAGGAGATCGCCCGCCGCTGGCGGGACGGCCGGCTGCGCGATCACGGATTCCCCGATCTGGAGGAGGCCCTCTCGTTCTATGCGCGGCCGGCCCGGACCCCCTCGACCTCGATCCCGACCGCGACCCAGACCCCGACCGCGACCCAGACCCCGACCGCGACCCCCACCCCAACCTCGCTCATCCCGCGCGCCCAGCCCGTCCGAAACCTGCTCGACTCCGCCATCTCCCTCCTCTCCGCCTCCGCCCGCGACCGCGCCGAGGAGGGCCTCATCTACGCCCTGAACGCCGCCCTGGTCGCCTCGGGCGCCTCGATGGACGAGCCCGAAGACGTCCGCGCCGCGCTAGCGGATGCCCGGGCAACGCTCTCCTTGGGTCTGGAGACGCTCTCCGCCGGCGACCTCGCTCGCGCCGCCGCGGCCCTCGCGGATCAGCCCGTCCGGGAGATCTTCCAGGCGGGACTGGTCGACCCCTACCGTCTGCAATCGAGGGCCCGCCGCATCGCGCAGTCCGCGCGGCTCCCCCAGGCGCAGAACGTGACGCTCCTCGACGCGCCCTTGTCGGACGTGGTGGATGCCCTGCAGCGCAAGCGCCCGGTCTGGCCGGATCCTTCCGCGCCTCGCCGCCGCCGCGCGCTGGCGACCTTGGCCGAAGTGAGCGAGGCCGAGCGGCTCCTGGACGAGGCCGAGAGCGTCGTCGCGCTGCTCCGGGCGCTCGGGCTTTCGCCCGCCGAATTGGGACCGCGCGCGGATGCGGCGGGCATCGCCGCCACCGCGTTGCGCGCGAGCGACGCCGTGCGCGCCCTCGCGCTGCAGCGCCTGCGTGGAGAAGCGGAGCTGCGCCTCGGCGAGCAGGCCGGGCCGCCCCCGGAAGGATTCGCGGCCGCGCTGGACGAAGTGCTACGCGCTGCCCGTCCGGAGCAGACGGGCGCGGATCCGTCGCGCGCGGCGCCTCGTCTGCGCGACCAGGTCCTTCGGTCTTTCGTTTGAGAACGCCTTACCTGCGGGCCGCGTCCTCGCAGTGGGCCAGCTCCACCGCCAGGCTGCGCGCGGTGGAATCGCTCTGCATGGCCGAGAAGAACAGCGGGTCCGCGAACACCTGCACCGCGGGAACGCCGTCGCCGGCGAAGTAGAGGTTCCGCGTGACCCAGAGCGCCACGTCGGGATCCACCTGGACGCCCCGCAGCTCGAGCAGCCGCGCCGCGAGGCGCATGCGCGCGTCGTCGCAAGCCGCGCGCCGCCGCTGGTACGAGCGCACCGCGGCGCGGGCGCGAGATTCCGGCTGATCGTCGGAGCTCGCCTGCGCCGCCTGGGGCGCCGCGGGCGGCGCCTCCATGTGCATGACCACCAGCTCGCCCGGAGGCTGCTCGTCGTCGCCCGGCATCACTTCGTACCGGATGTAGCTGCCGCCGCCGAGCTGCAGCGTGCGCGTCTCGCGCTTCTCGATCGAAACGCTTTCTTTCGCGTCGCTCCGCGCTTGCGCCTGTCGGCCCCGTGGCTGCGCCTGTTGCGCATCTGCCCACGCGGCGCCCGCAGCCAGGCACAGCACCGCTGCAACGACTCGTGCGAACCGCATACGACCCCCATCGCGCTTCTCGAGCGCAAGGTGAACTTGCTCCCCTGACGGCACGGGCGCAAGCCGGGTGGTCAGAGGCCGTCCAGTCGCCTGCCCGCCAGCCGGCTCAGAACATCCGGCCGCGCGCCGCGAGAGGCTCGTACACCGACCGTGGCAACGCGGCGAGGGACCGGACGAGCGCGGCCATCGGCAGCGGATACGCGATGGTCGGCTGGCCGCGCGCGATCCCGCGCGCCATGACGCGCACGGCATCGTCCAGCTCCATCAGGAACGGCATGCGGAACTTGTTCTTGGCCGTCAGCTCCGTCTTCACGAAGCCGGGATAGATGGTGGTCGCGCGCACGAAGGTGCCGCGCAGATCGACGCGCACGCTCTCCATGAAGACGTGCAGGGCGGCTTTCGAAGCGCAATACGCGGCGTTCCCCGGCATGCCGCGGAAGGCCGCCAGGCTGGAGATCGCCACCACCTGTCCCGCGTCGCGCGCGACCATCGCCGGAAGCGCCGCCGCGACGGTGACGCACGCGGCGCTGGCGTTCACGTCGAGCGTCTTCTTCACCGACGTCCAGTCCATCTTGCGCGCGCTGGACGGCGACCCGATGCCGGCATTGGCGATGACCAGATCGAGCGAGCCGCCGGAAGCGGCCTCGGCGTCGCGGATCGCGCGGACCAGCCGGTCGGCGTCGGTGACGTCGACGGCGACGGGGACGACCCGGCCCGCCGGCGCCTCTTCGGCGAGCGTCGCCAGCTCGCGCTCGCGGCGCGCCGCGGCGTGCACGGTGGCGCCCGCCCGCGCGTAGTGCAGCGAAAGTCCCCGGCCGAGCCCGCTCGAGGCGCCGGTGATGAACACGGACCGTGGTGTCATGCCGGCGCTTCTACTACAGTGCGCGGCCGCGCGAAGGAGGTCACCATGATCATCGACGGGAAGGCGATCGCCGCGCGCGTGCGCGCCGAGGTCGCCGCGGGGGTGAAGGAGGTGGTGGCGCGCGCCGGCATGCCGCCGGGGCTCGCCGCGGTCCGCGTCGGCGAGGATCCCGCGTCGGTGATCTACGTGCGCAACAAGATCAAGGCGTGCAAGGAAGCGGGGCTGGAATCGTTCGAGCACGTGCTCCCCGAGCGGACCACCCAGGAGGACCTGCTCGGGCTCGTCTCGCGCCTGAACGCCGATCGCCGCGTGCACGGGATCCTGGTGCAGCTGCCGCTGCCCAAGCACGTCGACGCCGAGCGGGTGATCGACCTGGTCGCGCCGGAGAAGGACGTGGACGGGTTCGGTCCGCGCAACGTGGCGGCGCTCGCCATGGGTCGTCCGGGACTGCGGCCGTGCACGCCTTCGGGGTGCATCCAGCTTCTCGACGAATCGCACACGAAGCTGGAGGGGGCCCGCGCCCTGGTGGTCGGGCGGTCGCTCATCGTGGGCAAGCCGATGGCGCTCTTGCTCCTCGAGCGGAACGCCACCGTCGCCGTCGCGCATTCGCGCACGCGCGACCTGGCGGCGGAGGTGGCCCGAGCCGACGTCCTGGTGGCCGCGATCGGTCGCGCGGAGCTGATCAAGGGAGCGTGGGTGAAGCCCGGCGCAACGGTCATCGACGTTGGGATGAACCGGCTTCCGGACGGCAAGCTGAAAGGGGACGTGGAGTTCGCGGCCGCCGCAGAGCGGGCGCGCGCGATCACCCCGGTGCCGGGCGGCGTGGGCCCGATGACCATCGCGTTCCTGCTGAAGAACACGCTGACCGCCGCCCGCGCCCAGCTCGGGACCACCTGACAAACCCGGCGGGCGGGACTTTTCCGAACCCGGCCGCTCGACTACCCTCGCGCGCCGACGGAGGGGACGATGGACGCGATGAAGCGCGGCGTTGCGTGGGCCGTCGCCTTGACGATGCTCGCGGGATGCAACGGAGCTCCAGCGGCGCCGGAAGGGCCGCCAGGGCCGCAGGGTCCGCAAGGCGAACGAGGGCTCATGGGTCCGCAGGGCACTGCCGGACCGCAGGGACCTGCCGGTGCGGGAGGGCCAGCGGGCGAGACTGGTTCAGCGGGACCCGCGGGGCTGCAAGGGGTCCCGGGTCCGCAGGGCGCGGTCGGTTCGCAGGGCCCGGCCGGGCCGCAGGGGTTCACGGGTCCGGCAGGCCCGGCAGGTCCAACTGGACCCGCTGGAGCAACCGGCGCAATGGGAGCAACCGGCGTCCCGGGACCCGCCGGTCCGAAAGGGGACCAAGGCATCCGCGGCGATCAGGGTGCGATGGGTCCTCCCGGCCAGCTCTTTACGCCCACCGGCACTCCCGCCACCATCGTCGCCGGCTCGGTCGCCACCGCCTCGACGGACGGCACCCGCCTGGTCACGGGGACGACGAACGTGTGCACTGGCCCGAGGACCACGGGCTGCTTCGCTCAGGCCGGCCCGTTCGTGCTCACCGACGCGCGCGCGGTGGACCGCGCCAATTACACCTGGTTCTTCACGCTGCCTCTAACGAGCGATTGCAGCACGGTCACCTGCGGCCCCGGTGTGTTCGGCCCGGCAGGCGCGGACCTGGAATTGTTGGTCTCCGTGAGCGCGTTCAAGCCGAGCGGCTCGATCTCCTTATGGGAATTCCCCAGTCACCTGACCGGCGGACGCTATTTCGTACCGGCCGAACGCCGCCTGTGCGTCTGCGCAACCGTCGCGGGTTTTGGTGGGGAAGCGTGGCGCGCCTCGTGGGCGGGATTCGTCCCCTACCAGTAGCCGCGCTGGCTCAAGCCTCGAGCCACGGCTCCGAGGCTCGCAGCGCGGCGAGGATGGCGCGGGTCGCCGGGGATCTATTCAATGTATAAAAATGGATCCCCGGAGCTCCCCGGCGCAGCAGATCCGCGCACTGCAGCGTCGCGTGCGCCACGCCGAGCTGCAGCGCGCCCTCCGGGTCGTCCTTGCGGACCTTCATGGCCGCGGCGAGCTTCGCCGGCACGTGCGCGCCGCACATCGCCGTGAAGCGCTGCACCTGCTCCACGTTGGTGATGGGCATGATGCCCGGGATGATCGGCACCTCGATCCCGGCGGCGCGGGCGCGGCCCACGAAATCGAAATAGCAGCGGTTGTCGAAGAACAGCTGCGTGATGAGGAACTGCGCGCCCGCGTCCACCTTCTTCTTGCAGTTGCGCAGGTCGGCCTGCAGGTCGCGCGTCTCCACGTGCCCTTCGGGGTAGCAGGCGCCTCCGATGCAGAGCGGGCGGCCCTTGGCCTCGGACACCTCGCGCACCAGCTGCACCAACTCGTTCGCGTAGCGCAGGCCGCCCTCGGTGGGAACGAAGGTGGGCTGCCCGCGCGGAGGATCCCCGCGGAGCGCGAGCACGTTGTCGATGCCCTCGGCCATGACCGACTCGACCGCCGCCTTCAGCTCCTCGCGGGTCGCGCCGGCGCAGGTGACGTGGGCCATCGCCTCGATCTCCAGCTCGCGCTTGATGCGGGTGACCATCTCCAGGGTGCGCCCACGGGTCGAGCCTCCCGCTCCCCAGGTCACGCTGACGAACGCCGGCGCCAGCGGGTGCAGCTGCCGGACGGTCTCGAACAGGGCCTCGACTCCCGCCTCGGTCTTGGGAGGGAAGAACTCGAACGAGAAGACCGGCTCGCCCCGTTCCCCGGCGAAGCGCAAGAGGTCGCAGATCCTCACCGCGCGCCTCCCTTGGCGGCCACGGGCGAGCCGCACGGCTCCTTGCAGCTCGCGAGCGTGAAGGAGTCCAGCACCCGCCCCGCGATGTCCTTTGCCTTGCCGCTGACGTGGCAGCCGCACACGTCCACGGCGACGAAGGAAAGGGCCTTGCGCGCCGCCTGGACGGTGGGGAAGGTCGGGTCGGGGTCCTCCAGCGGCGCGCCGCCGCCGCCGATGACGAAGTAGCGCAGGCCGTCCACCTCGCCCCGTTCGTAGAAGTGCTCGTGGCCGGCAAACACCGCCTCGATGGGGTGGCGGCGCGCGGCCGCCTGGACCGCGAGGCGGACGCGCTCGCTGCCGCCATGGCCGGGGCGCATGTGCAAAGGATGCGCGAACGGGCCCTGGTGGACGAGCACCCAGACGTGCTTGTCCGCGGGAACGCCTCGCAGGTCCTCCTCCACCCAGGCCAGCTGGGCATCGGAGACGGCGCCGGCGTGTGGATCCGCGCCGGCGGCGACCTCGAAGGAATCGAGCACCACCAGATGCACCGGACCGTAGTCGAGCGAATGGTACGCGGGCCCGGACGCCGGCTTGAACCAGCGGCCGTAGGCCACCCCGTTGTCGGTGATTTCGTGGTTGCCGAGAGTCGTCACCAAGGGGGTGCGCAGGAGCAGATCCGCCTCGTCGGAGAACCAGCGGTC
The DNA here is from genome assembly GCA_045802765.1 of Myxococcales bacterium. Taxonomy (GTDB): domain Bacteria; phylum Myxococcota; class Myxococcia; order Myxococcales; family 40CM-4-68-19; genus VBKO01. The sequence continues at coordinate 5,068 of JBJMQJ010000084.1, read as the reverse complement.
CCAGAGGTCGTTGTCGGCCGCGTTCACCACCATGTCGCCCGTGTGCAGCGCGAGGTGGGCGCCTTCCGCGGCGGCCGCGCGCGCGACCAGGGCATGGTCGCCGCTGTTCGTGCGGTTGTCGCCGTAGACGAGGACGCGGAACGCCGAGTGCTCGGCCGGCGCGGTGCGGAAGCTGCCGGCGACCGGGGGCGAGGCTTCGATGCGGTACCTCACTTCGGCGTCCTGCGGCAGGGAGCGCAGCGTCACCCGGTGGTCCGTGCGGGCCGCATCCTCCTGGGCGAGACGATCTTCGAGGTACCAGACGCGGCCCTTCACTGCTTCGGAGGTCGTCCAGGCGACGGTGACCTGGCCCGTGGCGGGATCGAGGAGCCACGGACCCATCGCGACCTCGGGCGAGGCCGGAGGGCGGCGGATCCGGGGCGCGAAGAGGGCGCGGACGGAATCGCAGCCGCACAGGGCGAGGCAGAGCGCGGCAGCGACGACACGCATGCGGCGGACGATACCCGGGGAGGCTGCGGCCGGGCCAGTGAAAGTCCGCGCGATGGCGCGGACGATGCCGGGGGCGCACGATCAGTTTGAGGCCACGCGGGCCCCCCGCTTGTACAATCACCGGCGCGGGGGGAGGGGTCCGGTCAGCGGCTCTGTACAGCTGGTACATGTCAAGTCTGGGGGCCCCCCGCCGCTCCAGGCGTCTCGGATTTCATTCTGAGCGTCAGGTCAGATGTCCGCGCGAACCGAGAGCGCAGATGTGCGCGCGGGCCGGCGGCGCCCGTTCTGTCTACGCGGCCGGCCGGACGTGCCGGAGCGAGACCGTCACCAGGACGGCCACGCCCAGCACCACGAGGGCGCTGACGATCGCCGCGGCCTGGAGCCCGTGCGTGAATGCCGTCCGGGCCATGTCGAGCAGTGCCGCACCGGCGCCTGGCAACTGCCCGGCCGCCGCCACAGCGCCGCCGAGAGTGTCCCGCGCGGCCGCCGCGGCCTCCTCGGGGATACCGTCGACCACCACGGAAGCGACCATGCCTCTCCGGTAGACGGCGGTCCCGATGCTTCCGAGGATCGCGATGCCGAGCGCTCCGCCGAGCTCGGAGCAGGTCTCCGAGATCGCCGACGCCGCCCCGGCCCGTTCGGGCGGCGCCGTCCCGAGGATGAGGTCGTTGGCCAGAGTGAACACCGGAGAAAGGCCGAGGGAGAAGAGGACGGCGCTGGCGACGACGACCCAGATTCCATCTGCGCGAGAGAGCACCACGAACCCGACCGCCGCCACCACGAGTCCCGCCGCCATCATCACAGCCGGCCGCACGCGGCGCCCGATCACTGGCGACGACAGCGACCCGACGACGAACCCGACGGCAGACGGTATCGACCACAACCCCGCTTTCATCGGGGACAGGCCGAGCACCAGTTGCAGGTACTGGGCGATGAAGACGTACGGCCCGAACACCGCGAAGGTGGCGAACATGTATGTCACGATCGACGCGCTGAACGCCGGTGCGCGGAACAGCCGCAGGTCGATCAACGGGTCGGTGAGCTTTTGCTGCCTGCGCAGGAAAGTCGCGCCGAGCGCCAGCCCCGCTCCGATGGAGAGCGCCGGCAGCCATCCCACGCCGTTCGCGGCGATCTGCTTGAGGCCGTAGATGACTCCCAGCACGGCGGCGACCGACAGGAGCGCGCTGAGCACGTCAGGACGGCCCGCCCCGGGGTCCCGGAACTCCGGCAGCAACATCGGTCCCAGCACCAGCAGGAGCACCATCATGGGGACGCTCACCAGGAACACCGACCCCCACCAGAAGTGCTCCAGCAGGAATCCGCCGAGCGGCGGGCCGATGACGGCGCCCACCGAGTAGCTGGCGATCCACACCCCGACGGCCACCCCGCGCTGCCTGGGGTCGTAGAACATGTTGCGGATGAGGGACAGGGTCGACGGCGCCAGTGTCGCGCCGGCGAGGCCCAGCATCGCGCGCGTCGCGATGAGCATTCCGGCGCTCCTCGAGAATGCGGCGAGCGTCGACGCGACGCCGAAGGCGGCGGCGCCGATCAACAGCAGCCTGCGGCGGCCGATCCGGTCGCCCAGCGTCCCCATGGTGATGAGCGACCCGGCGACGAGGAAGCCGTAGATGTCGATGATCCACAAGAGCTGCGTGCTGCTGGGCTTCAGGTCCGCGCTGAGCGACGGCACCGCGAGGTTCAGCACGGTCAAATCCATTGAATAGAGCAAGCAGGGCAGCGCGATGACGGCGAGCCCGATCCACTCGCGGCGCCCGGCTGTGGCTGGTGGAGGGCTCATGATCCATGGACTCCGCGAGGCGGTCAGACTCATCGGTCTGGCACGTGGCGCAGGTGTTACGCCGTGGGACGTCGATTCCGGGTGGTCAGCTGCCTTCGCGTCCGTGCACGTTCGGGAAGAACAGTTCCTTCCAGCTCGCGGGGCGGTGCTTCACCCGGCCGATACGGTGCATGAACTCGGCGGTGCGCAGCACACGATGAGGGGTGAGCGCGAACACGAGGCGAGGGTCGCCCAGCATCGCGGCGATGGCCTCGACGCTTTCGGAATCGTTCGTCATCCGCTTGTAGGTGGCCGCGGCCGCTCGCTTGTCGCGGTTGAGCAGGTCGATCGTCTCCTCGAGCGACTCGACGAAGACCCGATACGTCTTGGGATGCGCGTCATGGAACTTCGCCAGCGTCCAGATGTGAACGTCTCCGGCGACCCGATGTCCGCCGACAGCTCGTCGAGGCGGACGCGGGGCTCGTCCTCGACCAGGCGGAGCACGTGCACGCTGGAGCCGGCCACGCGCGGCCCAAGACGCGCAGACGTCTCGCTGGCCGACGCAGCGGCTACCCACTATCGGAACCGGTCGGCGTGGGATCTCGCCCACTGCGCGAACGTCCCCGCTGGCCGTCCCGTGATCTCCGACACGGTGGCGACGACCCGCGAGTCGTCGAATTCCCCTTGGGCGAAAAAGCGGAGCTGCGCTTCCACGAAGCTCGGCGGAAAGACCTTCCCTAGCTCCTCCCTCGCCTTGTCCTCGCGCTGCCCTTCGAAGCGCAGCTCCCGGCCCAGCGCTGCTCCCAGCACCCGAACCTGCTCCGCCGGAACCAGCGCCTCCGGGCCGCTGAGCTCGTGGCTCAGCCCATGCTGCCTCTCCGAGCCCATGACCGCCGCCGCCACCGCGGCGATGTCGTGAGGATCGATGACCGCGATGGACACCTCGGCGAACGGCGCCCGGATCAGGTCCCCCGCCCGGAGCTGGGGCAGCCATCGCAGCGCATTCGACATGAACCCGCTTGGCCGGAGGATGGTCCAGGGCACTCCGGACGACCGGACCGCGGCCTCCGACGCCATCCACATGGCAACGATGGCGTTGGTCCGATTCCCGCCCACGACCGATCGCGAGGTGAGGAGGACCACATGCTCCACTCCGGCCCGCCGGATCTCCTCCAGCAAGCCGAGCATGTCCGCGCGGCCGCCCAGCAGCAACACGCCGCGGGCGCCTCGGAGCGCGGCGCCCAGCGACTCGGGCCGATCGAGATCGCCCACGGCGATCTCCGCGCCGGAAATGCCGGCGGGCACCGCTCTATCCTCCCCGCGGACCAAGGCGCGCACCGGTCGACCAGCCCGGAGCAACTCCCGCACCAACTCGCTTCCCACGTTCCCCATGGCGCCCGTGACGAGAATCATGGCTCGAGATCCCGAAGCGAAAGGGCGGTCATCAAACTGCGGCCCTGGACCACGATCTGAAAGCGCACGGCGTCCGCGACGGTCTCGATCATCCCGGCCTGCGCCAACCCACCGGCGTCCACGCCAATGAACCCGAGATCCTCGGCCAGGCTCGTGACGGCAGCCTTGGCCTCGGCGTCGTCGGAGCAGACGAAGATCGAGACGCGCGCACGCCGCAACCTCTCCTGCTCCAGCTCGATGACCCGCGACGGCACCGTGTTGAACGCCTTCACCACCCGCGCCCAGGGCACGTCGACAGCGATGCGCTCCGCCAGCGAGGGGACCGCAGCCACGAAATGGAAGCCCGGACGCCGCTCGGGATCGGGAACGTCGAGCCCGAGGACCGCGGTGTTGTTGCAGTCGATCAGGATCTTCCCGGCGAGCGCGCGCGGCCTCCGCAACTCCGACGAAGGCAGCACGTCGCGCACCGTGTAGAGCACGGCGTCGCCGAACGCCGCGGCCGCGTCGAGGTCGCCGGACTCCGCCGAGCAGCCCAAGGCGACCGCCCTGGCCTTCGCCGCATCCCGCGACCCGAAGAGCACCTGGTGCCCGGCCCGCGCCCAGCGCACGCCCAGGGCTCGCCCCATCTGCCCCGTCCCGATGATTCCGATTTTCATCGCGTCGCTCCTTACAGGTCGAGCGCCACCAAGGGCTCGCCGCCGCTGACCTCGAGCACGGTGCCGGTCACGTAGGGGTTCGTCATGAGGAAGACCGCGGCGTGCCCGATGTCCTCGACGCTGCCGATGCGCCGGGCCGGGAACGCCGCCCGCACCTTGTCGCGGAGCTGCTCGCGCGCGCGGTCGTCGAGGAAGCTCCACATCTCGCTGTCGACCACTCCCGGCCGGATGGAGTTGACCCGCAAGGGCCCGAGCTCGAGGGCCAGGGCCTGGGAGAGGGCCTCCAGCGCCGCGAAAGTCGTGGTGACCATCGAGAGTCCCGCGCGGGGGCGGATGGCGGCGCAGCCGGTCAAGAACGTGATCGATCCGCCGGGCCGCATCCTCGGGGCGGCGTGGCGCGCGCACGCCCAGCTCCCGAACAGCTTGCCGTCCAGGAAGGACCGCGCCGTGGCGATGTCCTGCTCGAGGAATTGTCCGGTCTGCGCCGGCGGGGTGGCCGTCACCAGCAGGTGGTTCAGCTCGCCGACGCTCTGGAACAGATCCCGCACCGCTCCCTCGTTGGTGGCGTCGACCACCGCATAGGTCACGCCGGGCTCGTCCGGGCCCGCCGAACGTCGCCCCGCCACCACCACTTCTGCGCCGGCCTCCGCCGCCGCTCGCGCGGCGCCACGGCCCATTCCGCTGGTTCCCCCGACCACGACCACGCGCTGGCCCCGCAGAGCTCGCAGCATGT
>JBJMQJ010000083.1:0-5962 GCA_045802765.1 Myxococcales bacterium | reverse complement strand
GGAGCGCGCCCCTCGACTTTCATGACCCTGAAGCGCCCGAGGTGGATGTGAACCGGGTGGCCCCATCCGCCGGATTCGTTGATGAGGACCCAGTCCTCATTGGTGTTGATCAGCGGCTGGGCATCGTCGCGTGCGGGGTCGAACTGGAGGCTGTTGATCGACCAATAGCCCCCCTGCCGGTTGAACCGGAACGTGCGGACCGCCGAGGGTGGTTGCGTGTCGGCCGGGTGGGCCCACGCTTCCGCGGGCCAGACGTCGGCCTGGCTGCGGTCGGGCTCGACGCGGTTGACGCGGAATTCCATGATCGGGAAGAGCTTGTCGTCGTTCTCGTCAGCGAGCAGGTTGACGAGGACGATCCGGGTCCCGACCGGATACTGCGAGAAATCGACCACGAACTCGTGCCGCTCGGAGATATTGGCATGGAAGAACGTGGTGAGCTGCGGCACGCCCGTGAACAGGAGGCCTTGGTCCGTCCCGATGTAGCGGAAGACCTCGTTCGGCGCTTGCTTGAAGTTGGGACCTACGCGAAGCGCGAACAAGTATTGGCGTGAATCGGATCCGTTCAGCAGTCGGAACCGATACTTCCGGTTCGCAACCTCGAAGAACGGCTGCTGCTTCCCATTGACCGTCATCAGGTCGCCGAAGGCACCAAAATGGGAGCAGTTGTTGTAGATCAGCGTCCCGGGCGGCCTCCCCTGCATCTCCTCGGGAGTGATCATTACGTCCTTGACGACGAGCGGGACGTCGAACCCCGCCGCTCCGGCCTCGATCCCGCGCCCGGGGTCGGCCGCCGCGCTCCCAGGCAACCCGCTCGCTTCTTCGGCGGCGTCCTTGAGGATGTAGAAGCCCGCAAGGCCGCGGTAGAGGTGGATGCTGGTAATGTGGACCGAGTGGTCGTGATACCAGAGCGTCGCGGGGCGCTGGTAGATCGGCGCGGCCTGTCCCGGCGTCCCGTTGTTCGGATAGCTGTGCGTCCGCGATTCGCCCGGGTTCTTCAGGGCGAGAGCACCCTCCGGATACCCGTCAGACGAGAACGATCCGTCGCCGCCGGGACCCAGCTGACCATCCGTGTTGATGCCGTGCAGATGGACCACCGTGGTCGACTCCCGGAACGGGTGGTCCACGGGATCCTGCGCCGAGTTGTCGGCGATGATGATGCCGGATGGGTCTTCATTCGGGGGCAAGGCGTTCGTGAACGTCACCGACACCGGCACATCCCTGCGGGCGACCAGGGTAGGCCCGGGAAAGTTCCCGTTGTACCCCCAGATCGGCGTGACGAAGCCCGCGACGTAGACGTGCTCGCCCCGTGACTCGGTGAGCTGGAGCGTACCCGCGGCGTTGAGCACGGGGGCGAACTCGAGCGGTTGGGTGAACGGCGCGACGCGTGGACTGTTGTTGAAGCAGGGGTCCACCTGGTCGCGCAGCAGGCTCTCGTCTTGGGGCACGAGCGTCTGCGCGCGTGCGCGACGCAGGAACCCGCCCATCCCCGCGGTGATCAGCCCTGCCGAACCATACTTGAGAAATTTCCTCCGGTGCATCTTCTATCCTCCGCCTCGGCACAAAGTTTCCCCCAACCGCGGATCGGAGTCCGAACCGCTCCTTGACGATCAGGCCGCTCGAACTTTCATCGTCTCAGGTTGCCAACCCCCCCTTTCGTTTTGCAGCGTACGTCTTGCCCTTGTAGTCCTTCTCGACGTCATCAAGCGCGACGACGGTGTGCGCGAAGATTGGGCGGTGCAAGTGCGAAGCTACGCGTAGTCCGAAGCCGCAAGACGTCATTGCCAACGACGCGCGCGCTGCCCATCGTGGGTTGGCTTGTACGGGTTTGAGCCATGACCCAGATCAACCAGATCAGGACCGAGGTTCGCCGGCGCTCGCTACGCGCGGCCATCGTGGCGGGACGTACGGCGATTCTCGTAAGCGCCGTCTGCGCTGCCGCGTGCGCGCGCCGATGGACCGGCGAGGAGATCGCGCCCTTCCGCCAGGCGGCCGACATAGGGCCGCTCCATCTGGCGGCGCACCGCGGCGACGTGGTCGTGATCACCTTCGGCTTCGCATCGTGTCCCGACGTTTGCCCCCTCACGCTCTCGCGCATGAGGGCGGTGTACCGCCTGCTTGGCGCCGACGGCGGGCGAGTCGCAATGGCGTTCGTCACGGTGGACCCGGAACGCGACCGGCCGGAGAGCCTCGAGAGGTACGTGAGGTCCTTCGACGCGCGGATCCAGCCGGTGCATCTCGACCACCGGGCGCTCGGCGACGTCCTCACCGCATATGGGGTCACCGCCGTCAAGCGGTTGCCGGACGCGAGCCGCTACCGCAACTTGCCCGGCGCCGGCACGAGCTACTCCATCGACCACACCGCGGGGCTGTTCGTCACCGACAAGAGCGGGCGACTGCGGCTCCGGATCGCCCACGACGCCGCGGCGGAGGCGATCTCCGCCGACATCCGGCGGCTGCTGGAGGAGCGCGATCCGCCTCGCGTCCGCGTCGAGGCCCCCGTCGCGCGGCTCGCGCCCGCCGGTATCGGGGCGGTGTACTTCCGCATCGTGAACCCGGCCGGCGACCCCGACCGGCTGGTTGCCGCGGAGAGCGCCGACGCGGACGGCGTCGAGATGCACGAGTCAATTCGGACCGCGGGCGACGTGGTCGCGATGTTGCCGCGCGGCGATGGGTTCGAGGTGCCGGCCCGCGCCACGATCGACCTCGCCCAGGGCGGCAAGCACCTCATGCTGAGGGGGCTTGCGCACCCCGACTCATCGAAGCCGATCCGCATCATGCTCAAGTTCGAGCGGTCCGGTGAGATCGCGCTGGACGTGCCGGTCGCGCGACGGGAGCTTTGAACGATGTCGCGTCCGATCACGCCGCGTCGGCGGGGCCGCATGGGCGCGGTGGTCGCGGTGGCTGTCGCGGGGGCCGCAGCGGCTGGTGGGATCGCTACCGTGGCCGACGCGCGTGCGCGAAGCTCACCGCTCCGGGCGGAGGCCGATGGCCTCGAGGTGCGCGTCGAGCGCGCCTTGTGGATCGGACATGAGCGGGAGGCGTCTGGACGGATTCCGCACCCGCACCTTCCCGGCATGCCCGAGATCACCTTCGACCGTCTCGAGGTCACATTCGTCCTTCGCAACCGCCGAGCGTCCGAGCAGCAGTTCATCTGGCAGAACCTTGTCCTGCGCTCGCGCTCCACCGAGGCGTTCGCGAAGACGCCAGACACGCGGGGAGGCGTCGTGCTGGCGCCAGGGCATGCCGTCGTCTTCGACGCGACGTTCGACGTCCCCCAGTCGCCGGAGCCGCTCACCCTGTCATGGCAGCGGAGTCCCAGCACGGCGATGCGGCTGCTCGAAACGCGGACGCCAGTCCATCCCGAGCCGGTGCCACCGCGCGAGTGGCCGCGCCTCGTGTCCGAGCTGCCGAAGGGCCGCGCGAGCAGCGGTGAGCGCCTGTTCCTCGGCCGGCTCGCGTGCGCGAGCTGTCATGGTGATCCGCGTGCCTCCGCGTCCGCGAGCGCGCCGCACCTCGGCGCGATCGGGGTCGAGGCTGAAGGCCGGATGCCGGGGCTCTCGGCCGCACAGTACTTGTACGAGTCGATCCTCGATCCGCGGGCGTTCGATGCCCGCCGCTGCGATCCAGGGATGCCCTGCGCCCCCGCTGCCGCGCCGATGCCATTCTACGGCGAGGTGCTGTCCCTCCAGGACGCCGCCGATCTCGTCGCCTACCTGCTCGAGCAGCGGCACGCGCCGCCCGTCGAGTGAGTGCAAAGGAGACACCGCGTGGACGAAAGCGATGCCCCGGAACTCGCTCCTCGTGGACGGTGGCTCATCGCGGTCGCGGTGACGGCCCTGCTCGCCGTGTGGGAGCTCCTTCTCGACCGGCTGGTGAACAGCGCCGTTCCGCGCGCGCCGGGCTCGCTCGCGCAGACGCTGCTGCTCGACGCGGCGCTGTGGCTTCCACTGGCGGTCCTGGCGCTCCGCGCCTCGCAGGCAGTCTGGCGACGGGGCGCGTTCTTCCGGGAGGCCTCCGCCGCGACCGTTCCCACCGCAGCGGTCGCGGCGCTCGCGTTCGGCGTGCTCCTCGTTCCCTTGGCGCTGCTCCGGCAGAAGGCGTTCGCGCTCGCCGCCACCCCGCTCGCGGCGGCGCCCGGCAGCATCGACGCGGTCGGTCCGGCGGTCACGGCCGGCGCATGGCTCTGCTCGGCGGTTGGTTCGCGACCCGGTGGCGAGGCCGGCTTCCTCGGGGCCCTCGCAGCGAGCGCGCGGACCGCGCTGCTGGTCCAGGCCGTGGCGTTTCCGGCGTTCTGGGCAGCGATCGCCCTCGCGCGGAAGAGCGCGACCCGAGGCGGCCGTTGGCTCGCTGCGGCGGCCACGGCGACCGCCGCGTTCGTCGCCGGGGGGATCCTCGTCGCCGCGGCGGGGCCCCACGACGACGGCGGACAATTGCTCTCCGCGGCGCCGAGCTGCGTCCCGGGACGGCCGATCCGTACGTACGAGGTCTCCGCCATCGAGGTGGACATCCCGCTGAACAGGTGGGGCGGGCACGATCCGAACGGGTTCATGTACGTGCTCGACTCCGCTCTGTCGCCGGTCCGGGCCCAGGAGCGCGCGCCCTTCCCGGATCGCGTGTCGATCGGCCTCGGCAGGGATCCGATCCAGCCGCTCGTCCTGCGGGTCAATGCCGGCGATTGCCTCGTGGTGAGCTTCACCAATCGTATCCGAGAGGGCGAAGCCGGTTTCCACGTGCACGGCTTGTCGTCCTCCGCGACCCGCGCCGGCACCGCCGCGGCCGGCGATGCGCGAGCGCGCCCCGGCGAAACCGTCGCGTACGCGTTCCAGATTCCCGCGGGAGGATTCTCGGAGCGCACCTACACGGTCCAGGATCCTCGCGACGCCACCACCCGCGGCATACACGGTCTGTCTGGCGCGATCGTCGTCGAGCCTGAGGGGTCCATCTACCGGGATCCCGACACAGGTGCCCCGTTGGAGCGATCGAGCTGGAACGCCATCATCGACGTTCCCGGTGGCCACGACTTCCGCGAGTTCGTGCTCGTCTACCATCAGCTCGGAAACGCGCTTGGCGTGAACTACCGCTCGGAGGACTTCCGCAGCCGGTTCGCGGTGGGAGGGATCGACGAGGCGAATGCGTACAGCTCGTACACGTATGGCGATCCGGCGACGCCCATCCTCCGGTCGTACCTGGGAGAGCGGACGGTCCTGCGCATCGTCCATGGGGGCGGCGACGCTTACTACGTTCACCACCTGCACGGGAACGCGATCGTGTGGCGGCAGATCCCGCGAGTCCGTCCTTCCGTCGTGGCGTTCGGATGGCTCGATCAACCGATGCTGGATCGCGCCGCGGGCGCGAAGAAGTCACCGGGCACCCCGGCGCTCACCACCGAATCCATCGATCGCGTCGCGGGCGCGAAGAAGTCACCGGGCACCCCGTCGCTCACCACCGAATCCATGGATCGAGATCCGGAGCACATGTGGGTGCAGATCGACGCGCTCACCTTCAGCCCCGGTTACACCCGCGACGCGAGGATCGAGTGCGGGGCCGGCGGGTGCCAGCAGGCCGTCGGCGACTTCCTCTATCACTCGCACGTCCCGCAACACGCCGAGCGCGGCATGTGGGGGTTGTGGCGCGTCTTCGACACGCTCCAGGACGATCTGGCGCCCATCCCGGACGAGGAACCTCCGCCCAGAGCCGTCACCTCCGCCGGCCTTCTCGGGCGCGTCATCGAGGGGAAGAAGGTGGTCCCGGCCGGCAAGGTCCGCGACGGCGCTTCGGAACAGTCGCTGGAGGATCTGGTGGAGGCGCAGCTGCCGCCACGCGGCGAACCGTTGGATGCGCGAGACGCCACCGTGTGGGACTGGGCCAGGCTCGAATCGCCGGAGGGGCCGATCTACCTCGGGGAGCCGGAGCCGGTCGATCGACGGGCGAACTTCGGTTCTCCACGGCCCGGGCGCCGCCT
>JBJMQJ010000082.1:0-7494 GCA_045802765.1 Myxococcales bacterium | reverse complement strand
GGGAAGAGGTCCAGCGGGTGCGCCGAGACCAGCTCGTACCCGGCGTCGCGGAGCAGTCTCGCGTCGCGCGCCAGCGTCGGCGCGTCGCAGCTCACGTAGGCGATCCGCGGAACGCCGTGCTTCGCCAGGCCGCGAACGGCGTCGGCGGCGCCGGTGCGCGGCGGATCGAGCAGGGCCACGTCGAACGGGCCCTCGATCCCGCGCAGCACCTCCACCGCGTCTCCCGCGACCAGCCGCAGCTTGCCCGCGCCACCCGCCATCTCGTCCGCGCTGCGCCGGAGGAGCTGCAAGGACGGGCCCGCCAATTCCACGCCGACCACGGACTGCGCGCGCAGCAGGAGCGGCAGCGTCAGCGTGCCGCTCCCGCAGAAGAGCTCCAGGACCCGGCCGGAGGCCGCCTCGCCGAGGGCCGCGAGCGCGGCCCCTTGCAACACGGGCACCATCGACCGATTGGCTTGCGAAAATACGTCAGGGCGCGAGCGCAGCCGGAACCCGGGATGGTCGTCGATCAGCACCGGATCCCCGACGATCTCGGATCCGAGCGTGAACCCCTTCGCGAAGCCGCCGAGCAAACCGCGAGCGCGTTTGCGCAGAGCCGGCGAGGGCGGCCCCACCGTCCGGAGATCCACCGCGCCCTTGCCGGAGGCGCTCGTGTCGAGGCCCAGGTCCATCACCCCGGGCAGGTCCTCCGCGCGCAGCGCGTCGGCGAGCTTCTGCAAAGGTTCCTCGAAGAGGAAGCACTCCTCGACGGGCACCACGCCTTCGTCGCCCTTGAATCCCCACATGCCGCCCTTTCCGCGGTGCAGGCGGGCGCGCCGGCGATAGCGGAATTGCTTCGCGCCGGGCGAGATGGGGAGGAGCTGGTAGCTGCCGGGCGCGAACCCGCCGATCCGTTCCAATGCATCGGCCGTGAGGGCGCTCTTGGCGGCGAGCTGGGCGCCGTAGTCGACGTGTTGCACCGGGCAGCCGCCGCACCGCTCGACGATGGGGCACGGCGCGGCGACATGGGCGGCGCCGGGCTCCAAGACGCGCAGCGCACGCGTGCGCTCGAAGCGCGCGCCGCCGCCCTGCAGCTCCGCCTCGACCAGATCGCCGGGCGCGCCGCCGCGCACGAACACCACGCGCCCTTCGTGGCGCGCGAGCCCTTCGCCGCCGTGCACCAGGGACTCGATGCGGAGCTGCGCGATCACGGTTGCCGAATCGACGTCCCGATCACGTCTTCCCGCTGGCGAGGTCCTTCGAGAGCTGCGCGACGATGCGGCCGAGACGCTCCCTCGTCTGGTCGTCGGCGTCGAGGAACTCAAGCCCCATCCCCGGCTCGTCCACTCCGGCTCCCGCGGGCTGCGACCACACCACGCGCGCCTGCAGCTTGCACTCGCCCTCGCCCGGGAGCTGCAGCAGGACCTGCACGACGTCGTCGACCGGCGCCGCGATGTTCGTGTTCACGAAACAGCCGCCCTGCGACACGCTGGTGCTCCACCCGGAGAAGTTGCCGTGCCGCTCCGACGAAAGCGTGACCATGAGCTCGTGGTGCAGCCGCGGCCACTTGCGCTTGGCGAGAGTGGGATCGGTCATGGGCTCCTGGACGGTACCACGGCCGCCTGCGGACCCGGCGGAGCGACCGCCTCGGCGGCGCGCAGCTCCGCCGCCAGGCCAAGCCGCCCCGCGACCGTCATCACCAGCTTCTCGGAAGTGCCGATGGCGACGCGCGCCTCGTCGTCGTCGTACTCCGGCCCTTCGCCCGCGTCCGCCTCGAGCCCGTCCTCGACCAGCGTGCGCAGGTATTGGGTGAAGTCGGGCGCCAGCTTCAGGCTCGCGCTCAGGCGCTCGAACCGGTCGAGGAGCTTCTGCAGCGCTTCCAGCGAGAACCCCTGGCGCGAGGAGAGCGCGCGCGGCATGCCCGGACGCCAGTTGGGATCCCATCCCGGGTGGCTGTCCCGGGCCCACTTCGAGTCGATCAGCGCGCGGGCCGCCTGCAGCGCGGCCATCGCCGCGCGGTTCACCGCGTCGTCGCGGCAGGGCGGGGTAAGGCGGAGGAGCGCCTTGGCCGCGCCGAGGGTCGCATGCGCCTTGCGCAGGCGCGATTCCGCGTCCGCGCGCCTCTCGGGGGTCGTCATGTCGTGAAGTCTGCCACAATGCCGCGCGAGCTGAACAGGGGCCCTGAATCTGCTTTCAGACCTGCATCGTGCGCAGCTCGGGCGAGACGCGCAGCCGGGCCTCGGTGGCCTTCTGCACCTCTTCGGGGGAGACGCCGGGCGCGACTTCCTTGAGCAACAGCCCCTGCGGCGTCACCTCGATGTAGGCGAGCTCCGTCACGATGGCGTTGACGCACTTCTTGCCGGTGAGGGGGAGCTTGCACTGCTTGAGGATCTTCGGCGCTCCGCCCTTCGCGGTGTGCTCCATCGCGACGATGACTCGCTTGGCGCCGGTCACCAGGTCCATCGCCCCACCCATGCCCTTGATGACCTTCCCGGGAATGGTCCAGTTGGCGAGGTCGCCCTGCTCGCTCACTTCCATCGCTCCCAGGATGGCCGCGTCGATGTGGCCGCCGCGGATCATCGCGAACGAGTCGGCGCTGGAGAAGTAGGAGGTGCCCTTGATCTCGGTCACCGTCTCCTTCCCGGCGTTCACCAGGTCGGGATCGATCTCCGCCTCGGTCGGGTACGGCCCGATCCCCAGCATGCCGTTCTCGGATTGGAAGATGACGTCGACGCCGGGCGGCAGGTAGTTCGCCGCCAGCGTAGGCAAGCCGATCCCGAGGTTGACGTACATTCCGTCCTTCAGCTCCTTGGCGGCGCGCGCGGCGATCTGGTCGCGTGTCAGTGGCATCAGCTCGGCCTCACGGTGCGCTTCTCGATCCACTTCTGGTAGTTCGCTCCCTGGAAGATGCGCTTCACGTAGATGGAGGGGACGTGGATCTGGTCGCCGTCCAGCTCGCCGACGTCGACCAGATGCTCCACTTCGGCGATGGTGATGCGCGCCGCCGTGCACATGTTGGGAGAGAAGTTCCGCGCGGTCTTGCGGAAGACGAGGTTGCCCCACTTGTCGCCCTTCCAGGCGCGCACGATGGCGTAGTCGGCCTTGAGCGGCTTCTCGAAGATCATCTCCCGGCCGTCGATCACCCGGCTCTCCTTGCCCTGCGCGATCTGCGTGCCAGCGCCGGTCGGAGTGAAGAAGCCGCCCAACCCGGCGCCGCCGGCCCGGATGCGCTCGGCCAGCGTCCCCTGCGGGTTCAGCTCCACCTCCAGCTCGCCGCCGAGGAACTGCCGCTCGAACTCCTTGTTCTCGCCGACGTAGCTCGCGATCATCTTGCGGACCTGGCGGCTCTGCAGCAGAACGCCCAGACCCTTGTCGGTCGTCCCGCAATTGTTCGAGATGACGGTGAGGTTCTTCACGCCTTTGCGGTGGATGGCGGCGATCAGGTTCTCCGGATTTCCCGACAGGCCGAACCCGCCCGACATGATCACCGCGCCGTCCTGCATGTCGCGGATCGCTTCGTCCGCGTTCTTCACGACCTTGTTCATGCGTCCCTCTCCACGATGAGGGCGATCCCTTCGCCGCCGCCGATGCACAGCGAGGCCAGGCCGCGCTTCTTGCCCAGGTCCTTCATGGCGTAGATGAGGGTCACCAGCAACCGGGCCCCGGACGCGCCGATCGGATGCCCGAGCACCACCGCGCCGCCGCGCACGTTGACCTTGTCGGGGGTGATGCCGAGGAGCTGGTTGTTCGCCATCGCCACCACGGCGAAGGCCTCGTTGATCTCCCACAGCTCGATGTCCTGCGCCCTCAGCCCGGCGCGGGTGAGCGCCTGCTTGATGGCGTCGGCCGGCGCGATGGTGAACTCCACGGGATCGCGCGCCGCATGGCCGAAGTCGCCGAGCCGCGCCAGCACGGTGCGGCCGTCGCGCTTGGCCCGTTCCTCGGACATGAGGACCACCGCGGCCGCGCCGTCGTTGATCGAGCTGGCGTTGGCCGCGGTGATGGTCCCGTCCTTCTTGAACGACGCCTTCAGGCCGGGGATCTTGTCCGGCCGGGCGAGCTTCGGTCCCTCGTCGTCGCTCACCACCGTCTTGTTGCCCTTCTTGTCCGCGATCTCGACCGGAGCGATCTCCGCCTTGAACGCTCCCTCCGCTTGCGCCTTCTGCGCGCGGCGGGTGGACTCCATCGCGTACTCGTCCTGCGCGGCGCGGGAGAACTTGAAGTCCGCGGCGCATTTCTCGCCGCACATCCCCATGTGCATGTCGTTGTACGGGTCCCAAAGACCGTCGTGGATCATCAGATCCTTGAGCTCGGTATTTCCCATCCGCGCGCCGGTGCGGGCGGTATGCGTGAAGTACGGTGCGTTGGACATCGACTCCATCCCGCCGGCCACCACCACGTCGGCCTCGCCCAGGGCGATGACCCGCGCGCCTTCGATGACCGCCTCGAGCCCCGAGCCGCAGACCTTGTTGACGGTCACGCACGGGACGGTGTTCGGGATCCCCGCGTAGATCGCGGCCTGGCGGGCGGGCGCCTGGCCGACGCCACCCTGCAGGACTTCGCCCATGAAGACCGTCTTCACTTCCTCCGGCTTGACGCCCGCCCGCTGGAGCGCCGCCTGGATGGCGGTGGCGCCGAGGCGGGGCGCCGGCACCGCCGCGAGCGAGCCCAGGAACGCGCCGATCGGGGTCCGGGCTGCTCCGACGATCACGACCTTCTTTCCCTGGGATGGCATGGCTCGCTCCTCGCGCGGGGGGACGGAGAGATTCATAACCCGAACGGGGCTGTCAAGCCGCTCCGCGCACGCACGGCATGGCAAGCACCGGACACCGCGGCATGAGTGGCCGCGACCGCGAGCGTCGGGTCCGTGGCCGATGACGTCATCGCTGCTGGCTGCGGTGCTCCTCGCGGCATCCGCCCAGAATGCCGATCTGGGCGACGAGCCGTGGGTCCGACCTCATCTGGCGCTGACGTTTGGTTTTGGCGGTGCGCACGCGATCCTGGGACCGCAGGCGGAGCTGATCCTGGGGCACATCGGAATCGCCGCCGGACTCGGGCTCGTCGATTTCCCGTACTCGGAGTACACGAACGACCCTGAATCGCACGTCTCGCCTTCCTTCGCCGTCCGCTGGTTCATAGGCGATGGCGAGGGGATTTACCTGTCCGCGCACGCGGCCTTCTTCTCCGCGGATGTGCGCGGAGGCACGTCGGTCGAGCATGAGGCTCGCGACCGGAAGGTTTTCGGGCTGACCGCCGGGCGTCGCTTCCAGCTTGGCTACCACTGGTTCGCCGATCTGGGCGCCGGAGTCGCCGTCCAGCATCTGCACCGCTACGGGCGGATCGACGTCGTGACTGGATTGCGGGACATCGACGAGACCCACGTGCGGCCCGGGTTCATCTGGGGATTGCCCACGCCGGACGTGGACCTCGCCATCGGTATCCAGTTCTGATTGCTCACCCGGCGCGGGCGCACTAACCTGCGCGGCCCCATGAGCTACGCAGGAGACCTGAGCGCCGCGGAGTTCGACGCCATCCTGGACCGCCCCGGCGGGCCGGCGGTGGTGGTGCACGGCGGGGCGGGCACGCGCCCGGACC
Source organism: Myxococcales bacterium (assembly GCA_045802765.1). Classification (GTDB taxonomy): domain Bacteria; phylum Myxococcota; class Myxococcia; order Myxococcales; family 40CM-4-68-19; genus VBKO01. Next base: position 1,920 of record JBJMQJ010000082.1, on the reverse strand, counting down.
ACGATCCTGCGCCGTACCTTGCCGGGACTCGCGTGGCGGCCGCGGCAGGCCTGCGGGTGTTGCTCCAGGGTGGCAGCGCGCTCGATGCGGCGCAGGCCGCCGCGGTAGTGCTCGAGGACGATCCGTCGTTCAACGCTGGGACCGGCGCCTGCCTCACGGCGGCGGGCGACGTCGAATTGGACGCGAGCTGCATGGACGGGAGCACGCTGCGCGCGGGCGCGGTGGCGTGCGTCAAGACGATGAAGAATCCAATCCTGGCCGCGCGCCGCGTCTGCGACGACACGCCCCACGTGCTGCTGTGCGGGCCCGGCGCGGAAGCCTTCGCGCGCGAGTGCGGAATCCCGGAGCACCCCAACGACCTGCTGGTCACGCCGCGGCAGCGTGCGCGGTGGCAGGAGCTGCACGCGCTTTCGCTCCAGCAGGGCGCCGACGAGGTGCGCGCGGGGAAGATCGGCACCATCGGCGCGGTGGCGGTGGACTCGAAGGGTCACGTCGCCGCTTGCACCTCGACAGGCGGAACGCCGTACAAGCGCCCCGGCCGCGTGGGCGACACGCCGATCATCGGCGCGGGCACCTACGCGGACGATCGCGAGGCAGCGGCGTCCAGCACGGGCCTGGGCGAGGCGATCCTCAAGGTCACGCTGGCCCGGGCCGCGTGCGTGCGCGTGCGCGACGGCCTGTCGCCGCGCGAAGCGGCCATCGCGGCCGTCGGGCTCCTCAAGGAACGAGCGCACGGCGACGGCGGGATCATCCTCGCCGGACCCGACGGACGCCTCGGTTGGGCCTACAACACGGCGCGCATGTCGCGCGCGCTGATCCGTGCCGGGATGGATCGGGCGCTTGCCGCGGTGTGAGGCTGGGCCGCTTCAGAATCCGGTGATGCGGCGGAGCGTCCGCTCCTTCGCGTCCACGACGTACGCGCTCCCGTCGGCGGCGATCGCGACCCCGCGCGGCGAGCTGAATCCCGCCTGATCGCCGGACCCGTCCACCGTCCCGCCGCGCATCCCGCCTGCGAGGGTATCCACCACTCCGTTGCGGATCGCGCGCACCCGGGCGCTCGCGGCGTCGACGAGCAGCACCTGACCGTCCGCGGGCCGCACCGCCAGCGCGACCGTGTGGTAGATCGTCGCGCTCGACGCCGGCCCGTCCTGCCATCCTTCCACGAAGAGCTGCCCCGCCGCTTGCGAAGTCGTGTGAGGCATGGCGGACGTCACCCTGCGCAGCCAGCCGACGTCGGGCTCGACGAAGAGCGCGTCGCCGGCGGGCGTCACCGCGATCGCCATCGGGAACTGCAGCGTCGCGGATCGTCCGGCGCCGTTGTCGACTCCCACCGCCCCGGAGCCGACCCAGGTGGATACCGCGCCCTGCGGCGTGACCTCGCGGATGCGCAGGTTCCACGAATCGGCGACGACCAGGTTGCCGTTGGGCTGGAGCGCGATGCCCATCGGCTGAGCGAAGCGCGCGGCGGTCCCTTGCCCGTCCGCGAATCCCTGCGCATCCGGACCGGCGAGACCGCCGGCGAGCGCCGAGACGATCCCGTTCTGGATCATCCGGATGCGGTTGTTGTTCGTGTCGGAGACGTAGATCGTGCCGTCCGGGGCGACGGCGACCCCGCGCGGTCCGCTGAAGGTGGCCCAGGCGGCTGGACCGTCCGAGTTGCCGCTGCTCTCGCTTCCGGCCAGGACCGTGACCTTGCCCGCTGCGTCGACGCGGACGATGCGGTTCGCGTCCGCCACCACGATCGTGCCGTCGGGCGCCGCCGCGACCGCGGAGGGCTGCACGAGCGACCGCGTGATCGTGCTGACCTGCACCCCGGCGCGATACACCGGCCGCGGCGCGCCCGACGGGATGTTCAGCTGCCTCACCTGCGCCGGCACCTTTCCGTCCCCCGCGAACCTCGAGAACAGATTGGCGACGAGC
>JBJMQJ010000081.1:0-10691 GCA_045802765.1 Myxococcales bacterium | reverse complement strand
CGGACGGTGCTGGAGATCACCGAGCGCGCCGGCCTCGATCGCGTCCCCGACGTCCGCGCCCGCATCGACCGCCTCAAGCGGATGGGCTTCTCGGTGGCGGTCGACGATCTCGGCGCCGGGTACTCGGGACTGTCCAGCTTCGTCCAGCTCGACCCGCAGGTGGCCAAGCTGGACATCGCGCTGGTGCGCAACCTGCATCGGGAGCCCACCAAGCGGAAGTTGGTGCGGACCATCACCTCGCTGTGCAAGGACCTGGGCATCACCGTGCTGGCGGAAGGCATCGAGTCCCGCGAGGAGCGCGACGCGCTGGAGGGCCTGGGCTGCGACCTGCAGCAGGGCTTCCTCTTCGCGCGGCCGGGTCGCGCCTTTCCCGCGGTCCACTGGTGACGGGCAGCGGATGGCTCGTGCACGGGGCCGCCCCGCCCCAGGACGTGACGCCGCTCTTCCTCGATCTGTACGCCGCGGCGGGACGTGGAGGCGGCCGGCTGCGCAACCTCGCCGGAGGCGACGCGATCGTCATCGTCCCCGGCCTCTTCACGGAGCGCTATCCGTTCTACCTGCGCCGCGCGGCCCGGCGGCTGCGCGCGTTGGGGCTCGAGGTGCGCTGGGCGCCGATCGACACCGACATGCCGGCGCTGCGCAATGCCGCGGGCGTGCGCGACGCGATCCGCGGTCTCGCCCGCCAGGGCCGCCGCGCGATCCTGGTCGGCCACAGCAAAGGGCCGATCGACGCGGCGGCGGCGCTCTCGCTGTATCCCGAGCTCGTCCCTTCGGTGCGGGCGCTCGTCTCGCTGCAAGCCCCTTATGCGGGAACGCCGCTCGCCGAGGAGGCGCATCGATCCCCCTTCTGGCGCATGGCGGTAGGCGCGGTGGTGGGCGGACTCTTCCGCGGCTCGCCTCGCGCGTTCTGGGAGCTGCGCTACGGCGAGCGGCGCGAATTCCTCGACGCCCACCCGCTGCCGCGGGTCCGCGCGCTGTCGCTGGTCACCACCACCGCGCGCGCCGGACCCGTGCTCGAGCGGACCCGGCGGCTCATCGCGGAGCGCCACGGCGCGCCTTCGGACGGCTTCGTCCCGCCCGTCGACGCGTACATCCCGGGTTCGCGCCTGGTGCACCTGAACGGCGTGGACCACGGAGGCCTGGCGCTCCCTCTGTGCCGATCGCTGTTCGAACCAGGCCGTGCCGTCGAAGCGCTCGCCGCCGCGGCGCTGCTGGAGTAGACAAGCGCGCATGACCGATTGGCTGGAACAGAGGCCCGCCGGCGCTCCCGTCGGAATCGTCTGCGGCACCATGAACTTCGGCAAGCGCACGCCCGAGGACGAGGCGCACCGCATCGTCGCGCGCGCCCTCGAGCGCGGCGTGGCGCTGTTCGACACCGCGAACGCGTACGGTGACTCGGAGCTGATCCTCGGCCGCGCGCTGCGTGGCCGGCGCGGCGCGCGCATCGCCACCAAGGTGGGCAGCCGCCCGGCGAGCGGCGGCCGCGAGGGACTGAAGACCGAGGTGGTGCTGCGCGCCTGCGACGAGAGCCTCCAGCGCCTCGGCGTCGATCGCATCGATCTGTACTACCTGCACTGGCCCGACATGCGGACGCCGCTCACCGAGACGCTCGCGGCGCTACAGAAGCTGATGCAGGCGGGCAAGATCGCGCACTGGGGAATCTCGAACTACGCTTCGTGGCAGATCGTCGACATGGAAGGGATCTGCGCCCGCACGGGTCTTCCGCGGCCCACGACGGCCCAGCAGATCTACAACCTCCTCGTCCGCCAGCTCGACGTCGAGTACTGGGCCTTCGCCAGGCAGCATCCGATCCACACCACGGTCTACAATCCGCTGGCGGGCGGGCTGCTCGCCGGACGCGCGCTGCGCGCCGGGGCCCCGAAGGGATCGCGCTTCGACGGCAACAAGATGTACCAGCGGCGGTATCTCACCGATCGCTTCTTCGAGCTGGTCGAGGCGTATGCGGGCCTTTCACGCGAGGCCGGTCTGACCCCGGTGCAGCTCGCCTACGGCTGGCTCGCCACGCGGCCCGGCGTCGACTCGGTACTGCTCGGCCCCGCTGACGTTTCGCAGCTCGACGCGGGGATCGACGCGTGCGGGAAGCCGCTCGGCGCGGACCTCTGCGCACGCATCGACGACGTCCATCGCGCCTTCAGCGGGACCGACGCGACCTACGCGCGGTTGGATTGAGTCGCGCCGTCAGGGCAACACGGCGGACAGCGCGCGCCACTTCCACGACGACGCGGCGCGCTGGTTGAGGAACGTGGTCACGCCGATGATCCCGGCCATCGCGACCAGGTTGACCGTGCTCAAGACGCGCAGCGCGCGGACCGCGCGCGCCTTGTCGGGCGGCGTCTCGGGCGCAGGGACGTGACCTTCCTGCACGGGCACCAGGCCCGCGGATCCCGACCCGATGTAGGCGCCCAGACCCAGCGTGCCGAGGAGGGAGACGGTGTGCACGCCGATGAGCACGTCCTTGGCGACGACGGCGGCGCGCGCGTCCTTGCCCAGCATACGCCCCGAGATCTTCGTGCGCCCCGTGAACCAGGTGAGCGCCGCCGCGCCCAGCGAGAGCAGGTTGACCCATTTGTATCCGGCCCACGCCTGGTCGATGACCTTGTTGCGCTCCGATTTGTCTCCGATCACGCGCACGGCGGGCGCGAGCGAGATCTTGCCGAAGAGCGAGCCTCCGAATCCGGCCGCCAGCCCCAGATCGTGCAGCACCTGGGCGGTGGTGGTGAGAGCAGGTTGCATCTGGCCTCCTCCTTTCACGTGGAGTGGATCGCGCGAACAGATAGGCACTGATCGCGCCGCCGTCGCCACACGGGCGCTGCTCCGCGCGGCGGGCGGGCGGCGGAGCCCGGTTCGCGGTAGAACGGCCACGTGGACGCCGCGCTGGCCCGGCATTGGACCCTGGACCCGCGGGTCGAGTTCCTGAACCACGGCTCCTTCGGCGCCTGCCCGCGACCCGTCCTGGAGATCCAGCATGAGCTGCGCGCGCGCATGGAGCGGCAGCCGGTCCTGTTCCTCTCCCGCGAGCTGGAGCCGCTGCTCGACGAAGCGCGCTCGGCGCTCGCCGCATTCGTCGGCGCGGATGCGGACGATCTCGCCTTCGTCCCCAACGCGACCACCGGAGTGAACACGGTGGTGCGCTCGCTACGGCTCGCCCCTGGCGACGAGGTGCTCACCACCGATCATGCCTACAACGCGTGCCGCAACGCCCTCCGCGTGCTCGAGCCCGCTGGAGTCCGCGTCGTCACCGCCGCGGTGCCCTGGCCGGGCGTCACGCCCGCGCGGGTGGTCGACGCGGTCCTCGCCGAAGTCACGCCGCGCACGCGCCTGGCGCTCATCGATCACGTGACCAGCCCGACGGGGCTCGTCTTCCCGATCGAGACCTTGGTGCGCGCTCTCGCCGAGCGCGGAGTGGACACGCTGGTCGACGGCGCGCACGCGCCCGGCATGCTGCCGCTCGACATTCGCCGCATCGGCGCCGCCTACTACACGGGCAACTGCCACAAGTGGCTTTGCACGCCGAAAGGATCGGGCTTCCTTGACGTGCGGCGCGACCGCCAGGAAGGCGTGCTGCCGCTGGCCGTGAGCCACGGCTTCAACTCGACGCGCACGGATCGGTCGCGCTTCCGCCTGCTCTTCGATTGGGGCGGAACCGACGACCCGACGCCGTACCTCTGCATCCCGGAGGCGATCCGCTTCCTCGGATCGCTCCTGCCCGGCGGCTGGCCGGCGGTGATGCAGCACAACCGCGACCTCGCGCTGGCGGGGCGGGGCGTGCTCTGCGACGCGCTGAAAGTGCCGGAACCCGCGCCACCCGAGATGATCGGTACGCTGGCCGCGGTCCCGCTCCCGGACAGCGGCGTCCCACCCGCGGTCGCCGGCTCGATGCACGACCCGCTGCAAGCGGTCGTGTACGAGCGCCACCGCATCGAGGTGCCGATCTTCGTCTTTCCCCGGCACCCGCGGCGCCTGGTCCGCATCTCCGCGCAGCTCTACAATTCGCGCGCGCAGGTCGAGCTGCTCGCGCGGGCGCTGAAAGAAGCGCTCTGAAGAGCGCCTCGCCCACATCGCCCGATGAGGGCGCCCTGTCCTGATTCCGCCCGTCCATTCCCGGAACCGGACAGGTCAGATGATCTTCGACAGCGTGTAGGCCGTAGCCATCATCCACGAGATCAGCACCGCAGCCGGATAGCCCCACTCCTGGATCGTCGTCTTGATCGTCGTCATCGTGGTCGTCATCGCGTCCTCCATGCCCGGGGTCTTAAGCAGGCCCCGTGCCAACCAGCGCCGCCGATAGGGCGGCGCTGTGCTTTACAGTGCCCGGACCTGCCGAAATCCGTTTACTCTCCGGCGCCAATGCAGCGGCTTCGTCTGGTACAGCTTCCCGTGCCGCCGCCCGCGGCGCTCGCTTCCACGGGCAACGTGCCGCTCGCCGCGGGATCCCTGGGGGTGTCGGCGCGCGTCCACGGGCTCACCTCTCGTCTGCAGGTGGACGTCGTCCCGCCGTCCCTCACGGACGCGCTCGGCGACGCCCTCCTTGCCCAGGTAGTGTCGCGGGACGAGCCGGAGTTTCTCGGCCTCTCGCTCTACCTGTGGAACGTAGAACGCAGCCTGCACCTCGCGCGTGAGGTGAAGAAACGCTCGCCGCGGACGCGCGTCCTGGTGGGAGGACCGGAGGTGAGCCCCGACAATCCCTTCCTGCTCGGGCAGGCGGGATTCGACGTCGCCGTCACAGGAGAAGCGGAAGGGAGCTTCGCGGAGCTCATGGACGCGCTGCTCGGCGGCTGCGAGCCGGCCGGGCTGCCGGGCGTGGCCGTCCGCCGGCCATTGGGGATGTCGCCGTTCGGCCCGCCCGCGGACGCGGCCTTCCCCCTGACCCGCTACCCGTCGCCCTACCTCTTGGACCTCGTCCCGGTCGAGCCCGAACGATCGACCTACGTGGAAACGGTCCGGGGCTGCCGATCGCACTGCACCTTCTGCTTCTACCCGCGGTCGAGCGGCGTGCTGCGTGCTCTGTCGATCGACGAGGCGGCGGGGCTCGTGCGCGGGCTACGCGAGCGCGGCGCGCGCGAGGTCGTCTTCCTCGACCCCACGTTCAATCACCGGCCCGGTTTCGTGCCGCTGCTCGATGCGCTCGCGGCGCTGAATGGCGATCGCGCGCTCTCCTTCTTCGCCGAAGTGCGCGCCGAAGGCTTGACCTCCGATCACGCCGAGCGCCTGGCGCGAGCCGGATTCACCAAGCTGGAGATCGGCCTGCAGTCCGTGAACCGCGACACGCTCAAGCGCGTGCGGCGCGGCGGCAGCCCGCAGCTGGTGGCGGAAGCCGCGCGCCTGCTGCACGGCCGCGGCATCGAGCTTCTCGTCGACCTGATCGTCGGGTTGCCCGGCGACACGGCGGGCGACGTGCTTCGCGGCGTGGATTTCCTGCAGGAGAACGCCCTGGGCCCCGAAGCGCAGGTGTTCCCGCTCTCGCTCTTGCCCGGCACCGCCATGCGCGCCACGGCGGGCGACGACGGCGTCGAGTTCGATCCCGCGCCGCCCTACCGCGTCCGTCGCACCGCCACGATGGCGGAGGAGGAGATCCGGGGGTGCATCGACCAGGCGGAGGCGCGCCTCGGGCGCCGGCTCGACGAAGTGCCCAGGCCGCATCTGGTGGAGCTCGCCGCCGATCCCGCCGACGTGTTCCGGCTCGACCTGGACGATCCGGATCTTTCGCGCATGCGCGCTCCGGGCGCGCAGCACGTCGCCCTGTGGCTCACCGGGCGCGACCTGTTCGCCTGCCGCCACGTTGCGCTGTCCGCCCTCGAAGCGCGCCTTTCTGTCGACCCGTACTCCACGATCGACGTGGTGCTCGCGCCGGTCCGCCAGTTTCCCCTCGATCTGTTGGAGCTCTTGCGCGCCCGCCTCGCGGCCGCGACGCCCTCGTACGCTTCGCGCGCGCTGGCGCATCGGAGCGAAGATCTGCAGCGGCGGATCTGCGTGGTCCTGCGCGGCGACGCGGAGCCCGGCTGGGTGGACGCGGTCCGCTCACGAGTGCCGGTCTTCCGCGACCAGGGCTTCCGCCGGGCGCTGACGGACGCCCGCCGCCTCGGCGCGGAGCTCCCCTGCGCCCGGATCACCGACGTGCCGCCCCAGGACGCCTTCCGCGCGCTGCAAAGGCTCTGCGATCCCGAGGCGGTCTGCTTCGCCGACCGCACCCTCGAACGCGCCTGGCAAAGCACCGTTCTGGGCTGAATGCGCGGCGGGCCGATCGCGGTTACGCTGCGGCGCCCGGCGTGGTAGGGAGCGCCAACCTCCGCAAGGAGCAGGAAACCGATGCACATTCCGCGGCACCCGGACCGTTTCGTCGATCGCCACATCGGTCCCGACACCCGCGACGTGGTGGAGATGCTCGAGGTGCTGGGAAAGGGTTCCCTGGACGCCTTGATCGATGCCACTGTTCCTCCAGGCATCCGTCTCGAGCGACCGCTCGACCTGCCGCCCGGACGCTCGGAGCACGGCCTGCTGCAGGATCTGCAGCGGATCGCTTCCACGAACCAGGTGTTTCGCAGCTTCCTGGGAATGGGCTACTCGGACACGGTCACGCCGCCCGTCATCCAGCGGAACGTCCTCGAGAACCCGGGTTGGTACACTCAGTATACCCCGTACCAGCCGGAGATCTCGCAGGGCCGCCTGGAGGCGCTGCTCAACTACCAGACGATGGTGATCGACCTGACCGGGTTGCCGGTGGCGAACGCGTCCTTGCTCGACGAGGGAACCGCGGCCGCCGAGGCGATGAGCCTCTTGCACGCGGTGAAAGGCGGCGACGCGTTCTTCGTCGCGAGCGACTGCCATCCGCAGACCATCGAGGTGGTGCGCACGCGCGCCGAGCCGCTCGGATGGCGCGTCGTGGTCGGCGATCCGGACTCGTTCGACTTCAGGACGAAGGTGTTTGGCGCCTTGGTGCAGTACCCCTCCACCGACGGCCGCGTGCGCGACCTGCGCGCGTTCGTCGACCGCGTCCACCAGCACGGCGCGCTCGCCGTGGTCGCCGCCGACCTGCTTTCGCTCTGCCTGCTCACCCCGCCGGGAGAGCTGGGCGCCGACGTCGCCGTCGGCTCGTCGCAGCGCTTCGGCGTGCCGCTAGGCTATGGCGGTCCGCACGCCGCCTACTTCGCCTGCCGCGAGGAGCACGTGCGGCACATGCCGGGCCGGATCATCGGCGTCTCCCAGGACGCCCAGGGCCGCCCGGCGCTGCGCATGGCGCTGCAGACGCGCGAGCAGCACATCCGCCGCGAGAAGGCCACGAGCAACATCTGCACCGCGCAGGCGCTCCTCGCCATCATCGCGGGGATGTACGCCGTCTATCACGGCCCACGTGGGCTCAAGGCCATCGCGCAGCACGTGCACGGGCTCACCTCGCTCCTCGCGGCGGGGCTGCGCAAGCTCGGGTTCAAGCTGCGGCACCAGCACTTCTTCGATACCGTGGCGGTCGAGGCGAAGGCCGACGACGTCGTGGCGGCGGCGGCCGGCCGGCGCATCAACCTCCGGCGCATCGACGCGCGCACCGTGGGCATCTCGCTCGACGAGACCTGCTCGCGCGAGGACGTCGAGAACGTGCTGGCGGTCTTCGGGAGCGGCGCCGGGCTCGATCAGCTCGAGCCGGAGAGCGCGCTCCCGCCGAAGCTCGTGCGGACCTCCGCGTACCTCGCGCACCCGGTCTTCAACACGCATCACAGCGAGACCGAGATGCTGCGGTACATGCGGCTTCTCGAGTCGCGCGACCTGTCGCTGACGCACTCGATGATTCCGCTCGGCTCCTGCACCATGAAGCTGAACGCGACGGCCGAGATGCTGCCCGTCACCTGGCCCGAGTTCGGCAGGCTGCACCCCTTCGCGCCGCGCTCACAAGCGCAAGGGTACACGCAGATCTTCGACGAGCTGTCGGCCATGCTGCGCGAGATCACCGGGTTCGACGCGGTGTCGCTGCAGCCGAACGCAGGCGCGCAGGGCGAGTACGCCGGCCTGCTGGTCATCCGCCGCTACCACGAGGCGCGGGGCCAGGGACACCGCAACGTGTGTCTCATCCCCCAGTCGGCGCACGGCACGAATCCCGCTTCGGCGGCGATGGCCGGCTTCGAGATCGTGGTGGTGAAGACGGACGAGAACGGGAACATCGACCTCGCCGACCTCGAGGCGAAGGCGCGCGCGAACGCGAAGGACCTCGCCGCGCTGATGGTCACCTACCCGTCCACGCACGGAGTGTTCGAGGAAGGCATCCAGCAGGTGTGCAGCGTCGTCCACCGGCACGGCGGGCAGGTCTACATGGACGGCGCGAACATGAACGCGCAGGTCGGTCTCTGCCGGCCAGGCGACTTCGGCGCCGACGTCTGCCACTTGAACCTGCACAAGACGTTCTGCATCCCGCACGGCGGCGGCGGACCGGGCATGGGACCCATCTGCGTGGCGAGGCATCTCGCGCCGTACCTTCCGGGCCACCCCGTCGTGCGCGTCGGCGGCGAGGAGGCGATCGGGCCCGTCGCGGCCGCGCCGTGGGGAAGCGCGTCCATCCTGCTCATCTCCTGGGCGTATATCCGCTTGATGGGCGGCGAGGGTCTGACGCAGGCGACGAAGGTCGCCATCCTGAACGCAAACTACATCGCCAACCGGCTGGGGCCGCACTTTCCCGTCCTCTACGTGGGCAAGCACGGCACGGTGGCGCACGAGTGCATCCTCGACCTGCGCAAGGTGAAGCGCGACGCCTCCGTGGAAGTGGAAGACGTGGCGAAGCGCCTGATGGATTACGGCTTCCACGCGCCGACCACCTCGTTCCCGGTGATCGGGACGCTCATGGTCGAGCCCACCGAGAGCGAGGCCAAGGCCGAGCTGGACCGCTTCTGCGAGGCGATGATCGCCATCCGCGAGGAGATCCGCGAGGTCGAGCAGGGCAAGCAGCCCCGCGACCGCAACGCGCTCAAGGGCGCGCCGCACACCGCCGAGGTGCTCACCGCCGACTCGTGGGACCGCCCATACTCGCGCCAGCGTGCGGCCTTCCCGCTGCCGTGGGTGCGCGCGAAGAAGTTCTGGCCGGCGGTCGGCCGGCTCAACGCGGTGCTTGGGGACAGGCAGCTCATCTGCAGCTGCCCGCCCATCGAGGACTACGCCGCGTAGCGTTGCGAACGCTACGGCACCAGGATGATCTTTCCCGTGGTCTTCCGCGAGGCGAGCAGCTCGTGCGCGTGGCCAGCCTGCGCGATGGGCAGCTCGGCTTCGATCTTCACCTCCAGCTCGCGCCGGCGCACCATGTCGAGAACGGCGCCGGCGCGCGAGAGGAGCTCGTCGCGCGTGGTGATGTGGCTGCCCAGCGTGGGGCGCGTGATGTAGAGCGAGCCGCCTGCGGCGAGCCGCTGCAGCTCGAAGGGCGGCACCGGGCCGCTCGAGGCGCCGAAAAGGACCATCATCCCGCGCCGGCGCAGGCATTTGAGGCCGCGATCGAAGGTGTCCTTCCCTACCGAGTCGTAGACGACGCTCGCGCCGGCGCCGCCTGTCATCCGCTTCACTTCGGGCTCGAAGTCCGTATTCGAGTAGACGATCACTTCCTCCGCGCCGGCCTTCCGCGCGAGCTGCGCTTTGTCCTCGTTTCCCGCGGTGCCGATGACGCGCGCGCCGATTCGCTTGCCCGCGATCTGGCAGAACAGCAGCCCCACTCCGCCCGCGGCGGCATGGATGACGCACCATTCGCCCCGCTTCAGCGGATACGTGTCGTGGGACAGGTAGTACGCCGTCATCCCTTGCAGCATCACCGCGGCGGCGACCTTCCCCGAGACGCCTTCCGGCACGGTCACCAGGCGTTCGGCCGGCACGATCGCGTGCGTGGCGTACGTCCCGTTCACGCTGACCCATGCGACGCGTTGCCCGACGCGCACCTCGGTGACGCCCGACCCTGCCTCCTCCACGACGCCGGCGCCTTCCACCCCCATGGCGAGCGGCATGGCGAGCTGGTACTGCCCGCTGCGCTGGTAGATGTCGATGAAGTTCACGCCTGCCGCCTCGATTCGAACCAGCGCCTGCCCCGCTCCGGGCGGCGGGAGCTGCACTTCCTCGAGCTGCATCACCTCGGGGCCGCCGGTCTTGCGGGCGCGAACGGCGCGGGCCGTGATCGCCATGGTTCCTCCGGGCTCAAGAGAGCGCACCGGTATAGCGCGCGGCGGGGCCGCGGTCATTGTCCGCTTGTGGGACTGTGCGATCCCACGAGCGGTCGCGCGAGCGTCGGTGCGCCGCCGTGATTTCCTCGTGGTTCCCGAGGTCCGCGGCTGGCACGAAGTTCGCTCAAGCTCCGGCGCATGGACACCCTGCTCCAGGACCTGCGCTACGCCATCCGCACCCTCGCGCGCTCTCCTGGCTTCACCGCCGCGGCCGTGGTCGCGCTGGCGCTCGGCGTGGGAGGGAGCAGCGCCATCTTCAGCGTCCTGGAAGGCGTGGTGCTGCGGCCGCTCGCCGCGCCCCAGCCGGAGCACCTCGTCCGGCTGTACGAGACGGTGCCTGGTAACGCGCAGTGGCACGACCGCAACCCGTATTCGACGCTCGACTACCTGGACGTGGCGAAGGAGAACGGCGCTTTCGAATCGGTATAGTGATTGGATTTGAGTCGTGTTTGGATTTAGTTTTGATCGGTAGAGGTTCTTGTAGGGTAAGTTTTT
>JBJMQJ010000080.1:0-7559 GCA_045802765.1 Myxococcales bacterium | reverse complement strand
CGGGGGTGATCCTTACTTCGTGGGTGAACGTTCCCACGTCACAGGCACCGCGGGCGCCCGCTGGCTGGTTGCCGAAGCCATGGCGCTCAAGCTGCAGGCGAGCCGGACCGCGGGCGACCTGGCGGAAACCCGCGTCTCGGCGCAGTTCGCCTTCGGGTTCTGACGATGCGATGGCCGACGATGGCGATGTTGCTCGTGCTCGCCGCCACGCCGGCAGGCGCGGAGCAATTCGTCTTGCTCGCCCGTGGGCAGCCCAATGCGCGCATCTCGGCATCCGCGCTGCGCGACCTGTTCCTCGGGAGGACGCGGACCTGGCCGGGCGGCCGCCCCGTGGAATTGGCCGTACCCGCGTCCGACACGCCGGAGATCGGCTGGCTGGCCGACACGGTATTCGGGCTCTCCGCGCGCGAGCTGCGCACGCAGCTTCGCCAGCGCGTGTTCGCGGGCGAGATGCCCGAGCCGCGGACACTCTCCTCCTCACAGGACTGCATCGAGTTCGTCCGCCAGAGCCGCGGCGGCCTGTGCGTCGCCAGCGATTCCCTCGCGGGCGCGCGGCCGGCGAACGTGGGAGCCCTGACCGTCGCCGAGTAGCTAGAACATCGTATTGCCGTTGGCGGACGTTCCGGGCACGACCTGCGGCACGTCCCAGTGCTCGACGATCTTCCCGTCCTCGTCGAACCGGAACATGTCCATGCCCGCCCAAAGCCCGTCGAAGGGATGGAGCGCCGCCTGAAGTCCGTCGGGGAGTTCAAGTCGAACGCGGAGTTCCTGGACGCGATCCAGGCCGACGTTCCGGCGGACCGGAATTTGGATTTACCTGCTGGGCCGTGCTGACATGGAGCTCCCTTCCAGGAGCTGCCCATGCGCTTGCGCCGCACCGCTCTCGTCCTCGCCGCCTCTTCCTTCGTCGCCTGCACGGGACTCGACAAATTCCAGGCGGGTCGACCGATCGAGGCCGAGCCGCGGGCGCTGGGCCACGAGTACAAGCAGAACGGCAAGCCGATCGAGACGTTCTCTATGATCGACGGGGTGTCGCAGCTGGACGAAGCGCGCGCCGATGCGACGAGCGCGCGCAACTGGCTCATCGCGGGGTCCGTGCTCGCGGCGGCCGGAGGGGCGGGGTTGGGCTACGGCGTGGTCTCCGGCGCTACGGGGAACTCGACCGGATGGGCCATCGCCGGAGCCGGCGCGGGCGTCGCCGCCATCTCGTTCCTCTTCGTGCGGCCTGCCGATACGCGCCTGAAAAACGCGGTGGATGCCTACAATCGCAGGACCGCGGCGCAACGGCCGGCTCAGACTTTGCGGATCATCCCTTCCGCGGCGCCGGCCTGCGACGCCCACGGGAATTGGGGAGCTACGGCCGGGCTGGTCGCGGCGTTTTGATCCCGAGTAGATGCGTCTGGTGGCGAGCGGTCACAGGCAGGTGGCCGCCCCGCAGACGGACAGGTCCGCCGTGCATGCGCGTGCCTCTGTTCGTCGCCTTGGTCTGCAGCGCTCCAGCGGGCTGGGCAGGTGAGACCCTTGGCCTCGAGGCCGAGTACACGATCGGGGTGATCTGGCCGCTGACGAGCCTGTGCAGGGGTTATGGTTGTCCTTCGCCGCTCGCCGTGTCGGTTCGCGCCGGATACGAAATCCTTCCGGTCGCATCGATCGGTTTGCGGGGCACAGGAGTGCTGGGGCCCGAAGGATCCGGCAGAGTTTGCGGCACATCCAGCTGCGACAGCATCGCGGGCTATCGCGCCGGTTCGCTCGCGGTCGACGCGCGGCTGCACACGCTCGGTACCACTCAGTTGGTGGGCGGAATCGCGCTGGGCGTCGGGCGCTTGATTCGTCTTCAATGCGGGTGCAGCGAGCAGTACGACACGCACGGGACGCGGCTGCCGATGGTCGAGATCGCTCTCGGAGTGCGGACGTATGTGGTAGCGCGCACCGTCCACATCGGCGTCGAGGGAAGATACTCGGCCATGTTCAACGCGGAATCGGCCGGTGCGACCTTCTTTGGGCCGCCCGTCGCACAGACCGGGCTGACCGTCAGCGCGATCGCGGCGTCATTCGTGATGGGCGCCTCGTTGTAACTAGAACATCGTATTGGCGTTGGCGGACGTCGCCGGCACTACCTGCAACACGTCCCAGTGCTCGACGACCTTCCCCTTCTCGTCGAACCGGAAGATGTCCATGCCCGCCCAGTTCTTGTCCTTGTACCCGGGCCACTCCTGATGGCAGTGTAGGACCACGTAGTTCCCTTCCGCGATCGCGCGTTTGAAGTGCACCCGCTTGCCCGGGTACTCCTTCGCCATCTTCTCGAAGTACGCGATGAACGCTTCTTTCCCGTCAGCAACGCCCGGGTTGTGCTGGATGTACGTCGCTCCCGTGTACGTTTCGACAGCCTCCCGGGGCTGGCTCTGGTTGAAGGCGAGATCGTAGAAGGCCTTCGCCGTCTGCTTGTTGCGCTCGAGCCGTTCGTCCATGGTGGTCGTCCTCGCCGCGCGTGAGCGGCTTCACGTCCCAGATGTAGCCCTCGATGCGCCGCTGCGATCCATCGGCGCCGAGAAGGACGCTACCCTGCACGCCCTTCGTGTCAATCACGGCGGGCCCGCCCGCGGCCGCTACCGCGGTGAGGGCCGCAACCACCGCCTGCAGATCGTCGTGGGTGGACACCTTCGTAGGCGGCAGCCGATACGCGGCAGTCAGCGCGCGCAGCCAGGGCGCGCAGACCGGACGCTTGCCCTTGGCCGGCAGAGGGACGAGTCCGCTGGAACGCCATGCCGAGGTCGGGAAGCACTCGAGCACGACGTAGCTCGCGGACGCGCTCGCAGCGCCGGCTGGATCCGCCAGCGCAACGCCAGCCCTGGCGAGCAGATTCGCGAAAACCGCCACGCAGAACTCGATCCACTTCCGCTGCGTGCCCGGGAACGTACGCGGATACGCTCCCGTCTTCCCCTGCGTCCGGCACTCGTACTCGCAGCGGCGTCCGACTCCGCGGATTCCCTCGGGCGTCGCCGGGTCCCGCCAGCCCTGCGGCCCGTCCAGCGCGACCGCGCAGATGTGCTCGCGCCGGGCGAATCGGTCGATCGCATCGGCGAGCGCCTCCGGCGTCAGCGGCACTTCGGGCCAGGCGATCGCGCCTGGGACGACGCGCGTGAAGGCCGCGCCGTCGAACTCTATCGTCGCGCTGCCAACCGAGCTCCATTTCGCGCTCGCGAGATCGATTCCCAATACGGTGCGGATCACCCGACCCTCCTCTTCGCGTCTCTCCAATCATGGGCGCCATCGGCGCCGGAACGCCGAGCGGATCCCCGCCCCCACTACCGTGACGGGATGGAGAAGTGCCATTCCGAGGCGGCCACCAAGCGAAGTGGGCTCCGACAGCACGCCGAGCTGACGGAGGACGGTGGCGCGGTCGTAGTAGATGCGCTCGCCGAGCATGCGGTCGTTCTCGTCGAAGGTGTAGATGGCGCAGAGCGGGAACTCGAGATGGCGGCCGGTGGCGGGAAGGCCGCGCCAGGCGCCCCGGTGGGTTCCAGTGACGAGGACCTCCAGCACGATCGCGTCCTCGCTCACGTGTCGCCTCTGGACCTCGATGTGCAGATCGGGCGCGGCCCGGAACAGCCCCTCGTAGTACTGCCGCACGGCCCCCATCCCGTCGTGGCGCTCGCCCCAGGGCCCATCCTCGTAGATCGCATTCCCGCCGAACGTCGAGAGAAGCCCGTCGACGTCGTGGCGGTTCTCCTGCCGCACGTGCTCTTCGACGGCGGCGATCCGCAAAGCGTCGCGCGGCGAGCGCGTGGTGACTTGCATCGCTTTCTCCTTTCACCCCGGCGGGACGGGCGCGCGCTGCAGCTTCTGCTGGAGGAACGCGGCGGCAGCGGCGGTCATGTAGTCCCGGTTCTCCTTCTTCTGGAAGCCGTGCCCCTCGTTCACCCCGAGCAGGTACGGCGCATCCTTGCCCCGCGCCCGCAGCGCCTGGACGATCTGCTCGGCCTCGCTCTGCGGTACGCGTGGATCGTTCTTGCCCTGGATGACGAGCAGCGCCGCCTCCATCTTCTCCACCGAGTTGAGCGGCGAGATGCGCTCCTGCACGGCGCGCACCGCGGGGTCTCGCTCGTCCCCATACTCGGCGCGCCGCAGATCGCGCCGGTACGCCTGCGTGGTCTGCAGGAAGCTGACCAGGTTCGAGATGCCGACGATGTCGACGGCGGCGCGGACGCGCGCCCCCTGGAACGCGACGGTGGCCAGCGTCATGTACCCACCGTACGATCCGCCGTAGGCGGCGACGCGGGAAGCGTCGAGGTCCGGGCGCGAGGCGATGAAGTCGAGCGTCGCGCCGATGTCGCCGAGCGCCTGCTCGCGCTTCACCCCGTTGTCCATCGCCAGGTATGACTTGCCGTAGCCGGTCGAGCCGCGCACGTTCGGCGCCAGCACCGCGATCCCCAGCTCCTGCACGTAGAACTGCCAGATGGGCTGGAAGGTCGGTCTCGTCTGCCCTTCGGGCCCGCCGTGCCAGAGGATGACGACCGGCGCCTTCCCCTCCGCGCGGACCGGCTTCCACAGGAACGCGGGAATGACGAGACCGTCCGCGGCCCGGTACTTCACCAGCTCCGGCTCCACGAACGAACCCAAGTCCACCGGGCCCGCCTCGCTGCGCGTCCACCGCGTGAGCTTGCGGTCCTTGAGCGAATACGCCCAGACGTCGTTCGGCGAGCGCGCCGTCTGCGCGCCGATGAAGAGGAGGTCGCTGCGCTTGTCCGGAAACCTCAGCGTCGAGACGATCCCGCGCGGGAGGTCCAGCGGTTCGGCTCGCCCGCTGCGCAGGTCCAGGACGTACACGCGCGACCACCCTTCCTCGTTGGCGGCGAAAGCGAGGCGCGTGCCGTCGCCGGCCACCGTCAGCTCGCCCAGGTCCCACTCGATCTGCGGGGTGAGCGGCTGGGGTTTCGCTTCCGGCCGGGAGAGGTCGACGCGGTACAGCGAGTTGAAATCGGAGTACCGATCCGTGATCAGGTAGACCGACTTCCCGTCGGCGCTCAGGGCGGCATCGTCGACGCTGCCCTTGCCTTCGCGCGGCGTGATCTGGCGGATCTCGCCGGTCTCCACCTCGTAGAGGTGCAGGTCGGAGTCGTCGATCGCGCGGAACTGACCGACCAGCATGCGCTTCCCGTCGCGTGAGAGCTCGAGCGGCTGCCAGGTGCCTTCGCGCTCCGTCACGCGACGCGCCTCGCGGGGCGCCGCGGTCCGCGCGAGGTACACGTCGGTATCCTTGCCGTTGCGGCCCGTCCCCGAGTACGCGAAACGCGATCCATCCGCCGAGACGATCAGACCTTCGTGGCGGCTCTTGCCGTCGGTGAGCAGCTCGGAGCGGCCGGTGCGCTGGTCGAGGCGGAACACCTGGTGGAACTCGCCTCCGCCCACGTCCTGCAGGTAGAGGAGCGCGCGCCCATCTCCCGGCACGAATCGCGCCGAGTTGACCGGCTCGCTTCCAAAAGAAAGCTGCGTGCGCATGCCCATCGGCTGCTCGACCAGATGAAGCTGGTTGGTGGAGGCGAACCTGGTCGCGATGAGCAGCCGGCTGCCGTCCGCTGCCACGTCGAGCGCCGTGGCCGATCGCGAATTCTGGTACTGCTCGATGCGCGCGCGCAGCTGCGGCGGAACGTCGGGCATGCCGCTCTCCAGCAGCGACGGGATACCGGCCACCGGTTTCATGTCGGGGACCTTCGAGATGGGCGCGGCAGCCTGCGCGACGAGCAAGGCGACGATCAGCATGGGAGCCTCTTTCTCACGGCCAGCGAAAGCGGCGCAGCGCCAAGCCCTGCGCCTCGGCGAAGAGGGCTGCAGCGTACCCGTTTCCGGGATCGAGCGGGTACACGGAGAACCGCTCCGCGGCATCGGCGATCCCGGCCGCCCACAAGAGCCGCGCACCGCCGGGTCCAAGCTCGACCTCGTAAGAACGCGTCGAGCGCGAGAGCCCCTCGCCCGTGACCTTGAGGAACGCTTCCTTGCAGGTCCAGAGGCGGAAGAAGGCTTGCTCGCGTTCCGCGGGCAAGAGCGCAAAGAGCCTCTGCTGCTCGCCCGCAGCGAAGAAGCGGCGGGCGATGTCGTCGGTGCGGCGCTTCTTCAGACGCTCGAGGTCGGCGCCGACCTCCACGCGGGCCAGCGCGATCAGGGCGCGTTCGCCCGAGTGCGAGAGGTTGAAGCGGAGCTCGCTGGCGCGCGGGGCGCAGGTGGGGTCCAGCTCGGGCTTGCCGTGCCGCCGGTATCGCAGCGTCACCGCCTCGGGGGCGATGCCCAATGCGCGGCCGAGCACCTCCCGCAACGTGCCGCGCGCGGCGGACCAGCGGTCGCGCCACTCGTCGATGGCGAAGGACGCGGCCCGCTGCCGCTCGCGCGGGGTGAAGCCCGCTGTCAGCTCCCGCAGGCGGTCCGGCGCGACTGCCACGTCGGCGAAAACGGCGAACAGCTCACCGGGCCGCGGCATCGGATCCGCGGGCGGGGGCGCCCATGACTCCATGGCCGGATGGTAGCGCGAAGCGCGTTCCGCAACCCGCCGATCGAGCTCCCCCTCGCTCGGCTGGATGCACACCTTGGCGTCGGTGATTCCCGTCCTTCACCTGATCCAGCGCTTCTACGTCGGCGGCGCCGAGCGGCAGTTCATCGAGCGGCTGCGCGCGCATCCCGAAGGATTCGACCCCGTCGTCGGATGCCTGGAGGTCTCGGGTGGGAACCTGGCGGACTTCCGCGCGCTGGGATTGGGCGAGCCGCACCTCTTCCCCATCCACGGATCGCTCGCCCGCCCCAACACGGCGGTGCAGGTCGCCCGCATCGCACAGCTCATCCGGCGCCGCGGCGTGCGGGTCGTCCACGGCACGGATTTCGTGACGAACTTCCTGGGCTTGTTGGCAGCGCGGCTGGCCGGAGCGCGGATGGTGGTGAGCCGCGTCGACCTCGGCCACGAGCGACCCGGATTCGGGCCGCTTCGCCGGCGCGTGGAAAGGATGGTGTCGGCCCGCGCGGACGTGGTCTGCGCCAATGCCGAGGCGGTGGCGCGACTGTGCATCTCCGAGGAAGGCTGCTCGCCCGAGCGCGTGGTGGTGGTGCGCAACGGAATCGATCTGCGCCGCTTCGACGAGCTGGCGGCGCGCGCGCTGGAGGGACCGTTTCCGGCCGGCGGCCCCGTCGTCGCCGTCGTGGCCAACCTCTGGCCGGTGAAGGACCACGGGACGCTCGTCGACGCCGCCGCGTTGGTGCGGCGTCAGGTACCGGACGTACGGTTCGGCCTCGTGGGAGAGGGCCCCGAGCGCGAGCTCCTCGAACGCCGCATCGAAGAGCTGGGACTGCGCGATGCGTTGCATCTGCTCGGCACCCGCTACGACGTCCCCGCCATCCTCGCCCGCTCCACCGCTTTCTGCTTGCCCTCTCGCGCCGAAGGCCTGTCCAACGCAATCATGGAAGCGATGGCGGCGGCCCTCCCCGTCGTCGCCACCGACGCCGGCGGCAACGCGGAGCTCGTCCGCCACCGGAGCACCGGCTTCGTCGTTCCCGCCGGCGACGCACGGGCCATGGCG
>JBJMQJ010000079.1:0-16172 GCA_045802765.1 Myxococcales bacterium | reverse complement strand
TAAGGCCGGGCCGCACGGCGAAGCGGCGGTACTGCCACGCCTCGTAGCGCGCCACTTCGCGCGGAAGCGACGGCCGCGGACCGACGATGCTCATGTCTCCAACCAGCACGTTGAGGAGCTGCGGCAGCTCGTCGAGCGAGTACTTGCGGATGAACCTTCCGATGGGTGTGACGCGGGGGTCGAGCTTCATCTTGAAGACGGGGCCGTTCGATTCGTTGCGGATCTCCAGCCTCGGTCGAAGCCGCTCCGCGTGAACGACCATCGAGCGGAACTTCAGCATGCGAAACATCTCGGCGCGTCGCCCGACGCGCCGCTGGGCGAAGAAGACCGGGCCGCCGTCGGTCAGCTTGATCGCGGCCGCGATGACGAGGAACAGAGGCAAGAGGACGAGAAGGGCGAGCCCCGACGCGAGCACGTCGAGCGCGCGCTTGACCGACAAGCGGACGAGCGTCGCAGCGTCGAGGTCGAAGTCGCGGAACTCGTCGACGAACGATTCGGCAGCGGCGACGACCGCGGAAACGGGTTGGGCCACCGCGGCGACCGCCAGCTCGCCGGCCGCGACCTGCTGGCAGACGGCGAGCGCGACCTGCACCGTCTCGGGCTGGGCGAGCTGCTCGCCCGCTCGTGGATCTTCGCGCTTCATCGGCTGTGCGGCGCTGGAGGCCTGGCCGTCGCCGTCGACGAGGTCGCCTGCGCCCTGCGGTGCTGCGCGCGCCTCCGCGGCCAAGGACCCGAGATCTGTGCCCGCCGTCTGCATTGACGCTCCTGCTTGGTGCGGTAGCCGGACGCAGCCCTCCACCGCGCCGCCCGTGGATTGAAAAAATGGAGGATGTGGGGAACCGGGATGGGCTGGCCGCCGATTGCGCCGGGGGTCCTGACGATCGACTGCGGCATCCCACGCCTCGGTTTTGGGGGCAATTCCGCCCGGGCCGGTGCTGACGTAGCTCGCCGTACGCGCTAGCAACGGGCTTGCCATTTCACGAAAATCAACAATCGTGCGTGGTTCGTCACTTTGACGTACTTTGGCGTCCTGCGGCGAACTTGCGTAAGTAGCTCCCGGTAAGAAGGTGGGGATCCGCCCGATCGTCGCACTAGATTGTTTACAGCCTGACGCACCTAGAGCGGCGCGGATCGCAGGACGGGAATGAGCCGTTCGCGATCGCCGGGCCGGATCTTGGTGAAGGTGAGCCCGACGTCGTATCTGGCCGGTGCGCCGTCGCCGAGCGCTTCGACCCAGGCGACCTCGGCCCGGCAGACGACGCTGCTGCCGTCCACCAGGAAGATCTCGATATGGAGCGGCTCGCCTTCGTCCGGTGGCTCGTCAGTGAAGACGGAAACACCGCTCTTTGGATCGGCATCGCGCCGGTCGCGCCGCCGCGACCGACGATCCGGGGCGAAGTAGACGGGCGCTTGCAGCCGGGGGTACGCTTTCCGTTCGGGGCGAGTCCGATCGGTCATCTCGGGCCGTTTGGCCCCCCGCCTGAAGTCTGTGCATCCGTTGGACAGCCAGTCAATGTCCCGCTAGACGGCTTGCGTCTTCCACCGCCCACGCCGGAAGATCCAGGCGCTGGCCAGCGCCAGGGTAGAGAACGCGACGGTGATGGCGACGAAGACGCCTTGCGGACCGAGCCCGGTGAGCTGGGACAGCGCCCAGGCGAGCGGCACTTCCCAGAGCCAGAAGCAGACGGCGTTGAGCAGCGTCGGCGTCCAGGTGTCGCCCGCGCCATTGATCGCGCTGGTGAGGACCATCCCGTACGCGTAGAACACGAATCCCACGCTCACGATGCGCAGGCAGCCGATGCCCCAGGGGACGATGGCGGGGTCGTCGGTGAAGAAGCGGATGATCGGTCCGGCGAAGGCGACGAAGAGCAGCCCGATGCCGCCGAGGACCCACATGTTGTAGCGGGCGGCCATCCAGACGGCCTGCTCGGCGCGATCGGGCTTCTTCGCCCCCAGGTTCTGGCCGACCAGCGTGGCGCCCGCGTTGCTCAGCCCCCAGGACGGGAGCAGCGCGAAGATGATGACCCGTAGCCCGATCGTGTAGCCCGCCAGCACGCTGCTGCCGAACACCGAGAGCACTCGCACCAGCCCCACCCAGCTAGTCGTGCCGATGAGCATCTGCAGGATCCCGGCGGCGGAGAGGCGGACGAGCTGCCACAGGGCGCGCGGATCGGGGCGGAGATGGCGCGCGCGGACCACGATGCGGCCGTCGCGCCGGACGAGCTGCCGGATCTGATAGAGGACGCCGATGCTGCGCCCGATGGTGGTGCCCACCGCGGCGCCGGTGAGCCCCAGCCGCGGGAAGGGGCCGACCCCGAAGATGAACATCGGGCCGAGCACCATGTTGCAGGCGCTCGCCAGCCACAGCGACCGCATGGCGATGGTCGCGTCGCCCGCGCCGCGAAAGACGGCGTTGACGAGGAACAGCAGCAGCACCGCCGTGTTCCCACCCATCACCACGCGCGTGAAGCCCGCGCCCTCGCGTTGCACGGTCGCCGACCCGCCGAGCGCGGCAAGGAGCTGGGGAGCGTAGCGGATGCCGATGACCGCGATGGGGAGGGCGACGAGGACACCGAGGAAGATCGCTTGCGCGGCGGCATGCGCGGCGCCTTCCGGATCTTTCTCGCCCGTGCGACGCGCCACCACCGCCGTGGCCCCGATGCCGAGGCCGATGGCGACCGCATACACGAGGGACTCCATCGACTCGGTGAGGCCGACGGTGGCGATCGCGTCCGCCCCGAGGTGCGCGACGAAGAAGATGTCGACGACGGCGAAGAGAGACTCGAGCACCGTCTCGAGCACCATGGGGACGGCGAGCATCACCAGCGAGCGCCCGATGGGCCCTTCGGTGAAGTCCTGCTTGGAGCCGCGCAGAGCTTCACGGACGGTCGCGAGAACCGACATCGGCGCATCCTAGAGCATCGGCGCCGCACGGCCGAAGGGCACGCGAGGCGGGGCCCGGCCTCTCGTCCGTCCCGTTGCGTGGGCTCCCCAGCGCCTGCAGCTTTGCTGGTAGCAAAGGAGAACCGCCATGCTGAAGGGAACGCTTGCCGTCTCCGCGCTCCTCGTCTCGCTCTCGCTGGCCGCGCCGGCGCATGCAGCGGGACGCGACGTGAGCGTGGTCCCGCCCTCCCGTTCCGGCCTCGCGCAGGAAGTCGCCGTGGTCGAGTCCCGCCCGTCGACCGCCGGAATCATCGCGCGCGACGCCATCGGCGGAGCCGTCCTCGGCGCCGCCGTGGGCGGCGGAGTAGCGGCGTACAGACGCTACGTGAGCAGCGAGGCCAGCTGGGGCAACTGGCAGCGCGACGTCGCTCTCGGCGCCGGCATCGGCCTCGCTGCCGGGCTGCTGCTGGGAGCCGTCGATGCCGCCTCGAACGCGGACCGGAGGTTCACCGGGCCAGTCGCGGACGAGCGCCAAATCGGCTTCGGCGCGCCGATGGCCATGTACGGCCGCAGGTTCTAGTAATCTGCCCGCCGGGTGGATGCGGAAGTCGACGTCGCGGTGGTGGGCGGCGGCGTGGTCGGATGCGCCGTCGCCTCGGCCCTGGCGCGCGCGAAGCGCACCGTCCTGTTGCTCGAAGGCGGCGAGCGCCTCGGCGACGGCGTGACCAGCCGCAACAGCGGCGTCATCCACAGCGGCCTCTACTATCCGCCGCGGAGCCTCAAGGCCCGCTCATGCGTGCGCGGGAACGCCCTCCTGTACGAATGGGCGCGCACCCGCGGAGTACCGCACCAGAATCCCGGCAAGCTGGTGATCGCCCGCGACGCAGCGGACGTCCCCGACCTCGAGGCGCTGGCGGCAAACGCCCGCGAAAGCGGAGCGCCGGGCGTCGAGCTGGTCCCGGCCGCCTTCGTCCGCGCGCGCGAGCCGTCCGTCCTGGCGGCGGCCGCGCTCTGGTGCCCGCGCACGGGCATCGTCGACGCCGTCGAGCTGGCCCGCTCGCTCGCCACCGATGCAGTCGAGCACGGCGCGCTGGTGCTGACGCAAGCGCGCGTGCGCGCCATCGGGCGGGGCGGAGCCGCGTACGATCTGGAGACCGCGCGAGGTCCGGTGCGCGCCGAGAAGGTGGTGAACGCAGCCGGTTTGCACGCCGACGAGATTGCCGCGCTCGCCGGCGTGGACCGGTACCGGATCCATCCCTGGCGGGGCGATTACTTCCGCTTCACGCCCGCGGCTCCCTACCGCCACCTCGTGTACCCGGTCCGGCGGCGCGGGGCGCCGGGGCTCGGGGTACATCTCACGCTCGACCTCGCCGGCCGGTGCCGCCTCGGACCGGACGTCGAGCATGTCGCGCGGAAGGACGATTACTCGCCGCGCGAGGACAAGCTGCCCGCCTTCCTCGCCGCGGCCCGCGCGCTCTTCGGCGAAGTGCGCGCGGATCAGCTCGCCTACGACGGGTGCGGCATCCGTCCGAAGCTGCGCGCCCCGTCCGATCCGGAAGAGAAGGACTTCGTGCTCTCCGAGGACCTTCCCGGGTTCGTCAACCTGGTGGGGATCGAGTCGCCCGGCCTCACCGCCGCGCTGGCGCTGGCCGAGCGGGTCACGGCACTCGTGGCGTAGCGCCGCCAGATGCCAAGTCGCGCCCGCGGACGCATCGTCGGCGCAGGAGGCGATTCCCATGCCCGACAAGGAGACGATCCGGCGCGCCCGGAAGGACGCGGCGCAAGGCAAGTCGCCCTCGACGCAGGCGGGCGAGTTCGTGCGCGAAGAGATCCACCACGTCCGCGAGGGAAAGCACGGCGCGCGCTCGCCGAAGCAGGCGATCGCCATCGGGCTGTCGAAAGCTCGTCGGGCGGGCGTCAAGCTCTCGCCGCCCGGACCGGGAAAGACTTCCGCCGGAACCCGGCGACGCGCGCAGCGCGATCTGACGGCCAGCCGCAGGTCGCGCCGGGCGTCGAGCAGGCGGTCGCGCGCGGTGAAGGGGGCGCTCCGGCGCGAGCCGCGCCGCTCCGCGTCGCGCCCGGCGCTCGCGCGGCAGGCCCAGACCGCTGCGCGGCGGCGCAGCCCGGCCAGCCGGAGCGCGGCCGCCAGGAAGGCTTCCCGCACCAAGGGCAGCGCCGGACGGCGCGCGGCAGCGCGCAAGGCGGCGCGCACCCGCAAGTCGCGCTAGGCGCGGCGCTCCATGCGCTGGCGCTCGATTCAGCTGCGCTACCGGTATCCGGGGGCGTCCGCTGCGGTCTCCACGACGTGGGTGACCCCTTTGCCGATCGCCGCGCAACCCCACTTCCGCCCTCCAGCGGACGTGTACGAGAACGACGCCGGGCTGGTGGTTCGCGCCGAGCTGGGCGGGCTGTCGGAAGGCGCCTTCGACGTGCAGCTCTACCAGGACGCCTTGGTCGTCGAAGGCGAGAGGCCATTCGCGCTGGGCGACGGGCGGCGCTTCTACGAGGTCGGCATTCGCAGCGGTCCCTTCCGCCTCGAGGTGCCGCTCCCGCGGCCGGTCGACGGCAGCCGCGTCGACGCGCGGTACGAGGCCGGCATCCTCGTCGTGGTGCTTCCCTGGAGCGCGCCTCCATGAGTCCCCCTCCCGAGCGCGAGCGCAGCGAGATCCCCTCCACGCTCCCTCTCCTTCCGCTGCGCGAGGCGGTCGTCTTCCCATACTCGGTGGTGCCGCTCCTCGCCGTGGGCGAGTCGCAGGTCCGGCTGGTCGAGGATGCGATGCGCGGGTCGCGGATGCTGGGGCTGTTCCTCCAGGAGGGCGAGGCGGAGAAGCCGGCTCCAGCCGACCTGCGCACCACCGGTACGGCCGCGGTCGTGCACCGGATGACGCGCCGGCCCGACGGCGCGTTGCAGCTGGTGGTGCAGGGCCTCGCGCGCATCCGTCTCTCGCGGGTCACGCAGATGGCGCCGTACCTTTCGGGCCAGGTCCAACCGGCGCCCGAGCAGGCGGGCGAAGGCATCGAGTTCGATGCGCTCGCGAACACCGCGCGCGACCTCTTCCAGCGGCTCGTGACGGCCTCTCCGCAGCTCCCCAACGCGCTCGCGGATGCGCTCTCCTCCATCTCCTCGCCGGCGCAGCTCGCGTACCTGATCGCCTCGGCGATCCCGATGCCGGCGGACGAGCGGCAGGCGATCCTGGAGGTGGATTCCGTCGCGGAGAAGCTCCGCCGCCTGGTCGGGGCGATCCAGCGCCAGCTCGCGGTCGCCGAGCTGGAGCATCGCATCGCGGCCGAGACCGAGCAGCACCTGGGCAAGCAGCAGCGCGACATGCTGCTGCGCGAGCGCCTGCGCACCATCCAGCGCGAGCTGGGCGAGGACGAGGACCCGGACCGCGTCGCGGTCGAGGACCTGCGCAAGAAGATCGAGGAGCTGCCGTTGCCGGAGGAGGCGCGGCGGGAGGCGGAGCGGGAGCTCGCGCGGCTCGCGCGCATGCCGGCGATGGCGGCCGAGCACGGGATGATCCGCGCCTGGCTCGACTGGCTGACGTCGATCCCGTGGGGCAAGACGACGGCGCTGCCCATCGATCTGCACAAGGCGCGCGACATCCTCGACGAGGACCACCACGATCTGGAGAAGATCAAGCAGCGCATCGTCGAGTCGCTCGCGGTGAAGAAGCTTCGCGAGGAGCGGCAACAGGCCGCGGCGCCTGCGGGCGCGCCGGCCGACCGCGCCGAGGCCGGTCCGCCGCGCGAGGAGGACTTCGCCCGCGAGCCCATCCTATGCCTGGTCGGCCCGCCGGGCGTGGGCAAGACGTCCCTGGGGCAGTCGATCGCGCGCGCCACGGGGCGCCAGTTCGTCCGCATCTCGCTGGGCGGCGTGCACGACGAGGCCGAGGTGCGCGGGCACCGCCGGACGTACATCGGCGCGATGCCCGGGCGCATCGTACAGGCGCTCAGGCGCGCCGGAAGCACCGACCCGGTCTTCATGCTCGACGAGATCGACAAGCTCGGGGCGAGCTTCCATGGCGACCCCGCCGCCGCCCTGCTGGAGGTCCTCGATCCCGCGCAGAACCGGACGTTCACCGACACCTATCTGGGCGTCGCCTTCGATCTCTCCCGGGTGCTGTTCGTTTGCACGGCCAACACCACCGACACCATCGCGCCCGCGCTGCTCGACCGGATGGAGGTCGTCGCGCTGTCCGGCTACACCGAGGAAGAGAAGCTGCGCATCGCGCGCAGCCACCTCTTCCCCAAGCAGCTGCGCGCGCACGGGCTGCGCGAAGGCGAGGTGCAGCTTCCCGACGAGCTGGTGCGCCGCGTGATCCGCGAGTACACGCGCGAGGCGGGCGTGCGCGGGTTGGAGCGCGCCATTGCCGCACTGATGCGCAGGGCGGCGCTGAAGATCGGCGAGGGAGCGCCGCCGCCGGTGACGCTGCCTCCGGCCGACGTCAAGGAGGCGCTCGGGCGTCCCCGCTTCCACGCGGAGCTGGCCGAGCGGGTCGATCGGCCCGGCGTGGCCACCGGGCTCGCCTGGACGCCGGCCGGCGGCGACGTCCTCTTCGTCGAAGCGGCGCTGGTGCCCGCCGGCGGGGGCGGCAGCGGAGCTCTGCAGCTGACCGGCATGCTGGGCGAGGTCATGCGCGAGTCGGCGCAGGCGGCGCTCACCTACTTGCGCTCGAACGCGGGACGCCTGGGGCTTTCGGACGGCGCGCTCGAAGGGAAGACCGTGCACGTGCACGTCCCCGCCGGCGCGACCCCCAAGGACGGCCCCTCGGCGGGAGTGACGATGCTCACGGCGCTGGCATCGGCTGCCCGGCAACGGCCCGTCCGCAGCGACCTGGCCATGACGGGAGAGATCACGTTGCGCGGAAAGGTGCTGCCGGTCGGCGGCATCAAGGAGAAGGTGCTCGCCGCCTACCGCGCCGGCGTCAAGGACGTGGTGCTCCCGCGCCTCAACGAGCCCGATCTCGACGACGTGCCCGCGGAGGTGCGCCGGTCGATGCGCTTCACGCCGGTCGATTCCGCCGACGAGGTGCTGCGCGAGGCGTTCCCTGAGGACGGCGCCGAGCTCGTCTCCGAGGCGCGCCAGACCGGCGAGGAGCGGCCGTCGCTGCAGTAGCGGAGTGCGCGCTGGAGAAGGACTACTTGCATCTCGATCCGCGCGAGGTCCGCCAGCGCCCGCAGGCGCGGCTCGAGCCCAGGTAGCGAGGCGGGCGGCCGCGCCTCACCGCGCGCCGCCCGTCCCCGCCCCGCCCTCAGTGCACCGCCGGCCGGGGTGGTTCCCGATCGCGGCCGCGCCCACCGCCGCCACCGCCCGCGGGGGCAGAAGCCGCGCGTTCCGCCTCCGCGCCGGCCCGCTTCTCCCAGGTGACGCCGCCTTTGCCGGCGTCGTACTTGAACGTCACCACGTCGCCCTCGCCAAGCTCGCTCTTGAGCATCGCTGCCGCGAGCTGCGTCTCGACGAGCGAGCGGATCTGGCGCCGCAGCTCGCGCGCGCCGTACTCGGGGCGGTAGCCGACATCGGCCAGGTGGTCGACCAGCGCTCGATCGAAGTCGAGCGCAATGCCCTGTGCTCTTGCCATCCGCTTCACGCGCTCGAGCTGCAGCCCGACGATCTTGCGGATCTGCTCGCGATCGAGCGCGTGGAAGACGATGATCTCGTCGATGCGGTTCAAGAACTCCGGCCGCAGGTACTTGCGCAGGAGGACCAGCAGGTCTTCCTTGAGGTGGTCGTAGTCCCTCCGCTCGCCTTCGGGGGCCTGCAGGTTGCGCTGGATCAGCTCGGAGCCGACGTTGCTGGTTGCGATGATGATGGTGTTGGTGAAGTCGATCACCCTGCCCTTGCCGTCGGTGAGTCGGCCGTCGTCGAAGACCTGGAGGAGGATGTTCTGCACGTCGGGGTGCGCCTTCTCGAACTCGTCGAGCAGGATCACGCTGTAGGGCTTGCGCCGCACGCGCTCGGTGAGCTGCCCGCCTTCCTCGAAGCCGACGTACCCCGGCGGCGCGCCGATCAGGCGGGCCACCGTGTGCCGCTCCTGGTATTCGCTCATGTCGATGCGGACCATGGCGTCCTCGTCGCCGAAGACGACCTCCGCGAGCGCCTTGGTCAGCTCCGTCTTTCCGACGCCGGTCGGCCCCAGGAAGTAGAAGGTGGCGATCGGCCGCCGGCGATCCTTGAGGCCGGCGCGGGCGAGGCGTACCGCCTCGCTCACCGCCTCCACCGCCTCGTCCTGGCCGATGACGCGCTCGTGCAGCCGCTCCTCCATCTTGAGCAGCCGCTCGCGCTCCTCCAGCGTCAGCTCGTTGACCGGCACGCCGGTGAGCCGGGAGATGATCTCGGCCACGTCGCCGACGTTCACCTCGCCGGTCGAGGAGCGGCGGACCTTCTCCCATTCCTCGACCTTCTTGTCGTACTCCTTCTGCCGCTCGTCGAGCCGCTTCTCCAGCTCCTTGGTCCGGTCGTGGTTCTTCCGGCTGCGCGCGGAGTCCCGCTCGCGCTTCAGCTGTTGCAGCCCAGCGTCCGCTTCGACTACGTCCACCGGCCGCGAGGTGCTGCGCAGCCTCACCCGCGCCGCCGCCTGATCGATGATGTCGATCGCCTTGTCGGGAAGGTAGCGGCCGCGGATGTAGCGGTCGGAGAGCTCGGCGGCCGCGACGATCGCCTCCTCGAGGATGGTCACCTTGTGGTGCGCCTCGAGCACGTCGCGCAGCCCCTGCAGGATGACGATGGTCTGCTCGACCGTCGGCTCGCTGACCAGCACCGGCTGGAAGCGCCTCTCCAGCGCCGCGTCCTTCTCGACGTGCTTCTGGTACTCGTTCAGCGTCGTCGCGCCGATGAGGTGCAGCTCGCCGCGGGCCAGCATCGGCTTGAATGCGTTGGCGATGTCCAGTCCGCCTTCGCCGCCCGTCGCGCCGGCGCCGATGATGGTGTGCAGCTCGTCGATGAAGAGGATGAGGTTCTCCTGCTGGCCGGAGATCTCGTCGAGGAGCTGCTTCACCCGCTCCTCGAACTGACCGCGGTACTGCGTGCCCGCCACCAGCGAGGTGACGATCAGCTCGACGACGCGCTTGCCGCGCAAGGGCTCGGGGACCTCTCCCGCCAGCATGCGCTGGGCCAATCCTTCGACGATGGCGGTCTTACCCACGCCGGGCTCGCCGATCAGCACCGGGTTGTTCTTCTTGCGCCGGGAGAGGATCTCGATGACGGTCTCGATCTCCTGCGCGCGGCCGATCACCGGGTCGAGCTTGCCCTGCTTGGCGAGCGCCGTGAGATCGCGGCCATACTTGTCGAGGTTGGGGGTCTCGCTCTTCCCCTCGACGCGGCCTTCCTCGGCGCCTTTGCCGACCACCCGCACCGTCTGCTGGCGGAGCGCCTCGGGCGTGAGGCCGTACCGCCGCAGCAGATCGCTCGCCAGCCCTTCCTCGGCGGCCAGGCCGATGAGCAGGTGCTCGGGGCCGAGGTAGCTGTGCCCCATGTCGCGCGAGGCGTTGAAGGCGGCGAGCAGCGCCGCCTTGACCCGCGGCGACACGCCGATGCCGCCCTCGGGCCGCGCGCCCTTGCGCTCGCGCTTCGGGCTCATCTCCTGCACCTGGAGCTTGAGCTCGTCGGGGGAGAGCTTGAACCGGACGAGGATCGCCTGGACCACGTCGTTGTCGGCGAGCGCGAAGAGGAGGTGCTCCGAGTCGACCTCGCGCGAGCCCCATTCCGAGGCGGTGCGCGCGGCGGCCTGCAGGATCTCCTCGGCCTGATCGCTCATGTAGTCGGTCAAATCCACCGATTCGCGGTCAGGCGCGGGACCGCGACCCCGGCCGCCCGCGCGCCGCGGCGCTGCGGCACCGCCATCTCCGCGCCCGCGCCGCACGCCGCCACCGCCGGCCGGCGCTTCGCCGGCGCCTCCCTCCTCGAAGAACCCATCGAGCAGGTCGTCGCCGAATCCGCTGAACAGCGATTCGAAGGGCGAGGCCTGCCGCGCGCGGAGCTCCGCGTAATGCTCGCGGCAAACGTTGAGCGTGCGGCGCTGCCCGTTCTCGATCACCGTGACGCGGACCGCCGCGGGCCTGCGGTGGTCGATGTCGCACAGCTTTCCCTCGAGCTCTTCCCTGTCCGCCATGGGTCCGGACCGCCTTTCCTAAGCCGGTCTCGGCACGGGGCCGGCCGGGATGTGGGTCTCCTGCTGGCGCGCCGCCCAGGACCGCAGGCGCAGGGCGAGCCCGACCAGCAGCGCTCCGAAGACGATCGCGTAGGCGCCGATCCAGATGGCGATGGCGATGGCGCCGATCATCGGAGAGACGAAGAGGAGGATCCCGAAGAGGACGGAGAGGATCCCGGAGAGCGCGAGCAGCCACTCGCCCTCGATGTGCTTGCGCAGCTTGATCGCCGCGACCACCTCGGCGATGCCGGTGACCAGCGACCAGGCGGCCACCCAGAGGACCAGCGCGAGCGCCGTGACTCCCGGAAAGAAGAGGGTCAGGATGCCCACGAGGAGGCTGACGATCCCCTCGAACACCAGCGCGCCCCACCGTTGCCCGGCGCGGCCAGCGCGCACGGCGGCGACCAGGTTGAAGATGCCGTCGACGAGCGCATATGCCCCGAACACCGCCACCAGCGCGGCGACGGCGGCGGGAGGCCAGAAGAGCGCGATGATTCCGAAGATGATTGCCGCGGCGCCGCGCAAGGCGAGCGCCCACCAGTTCCGGGCCAGGTTCAACGCCATGGACTTCCTCCTCGTGCGGAGCCGCCGCCGGCGCGCCGGCGTGTCGTTCTCCTAGTGGACGGGCCCGGTCGAGCCCGGTTGTCGCTGCCCCGTGCCGGCGGAACCCTGGATCGGGATGCGGCGCCGCCGCGTCTGCTCGGGAAGCGGGATGGACACCTCCAGGACGCCGTTCTCGAAGCGCGCTTGCGCCCCTTCGGGATCGACGCCCGCCGGCAAGTCGATCGCGCGGGAGAAGCGTCCGTAGGTCCTCTCCGAGCGATAGCTTCCCTCCTCCTCCACTTCCATCTCGGAGCGCCGCTCGCCTTCGATCACCAGCGAGCCCTCCGTGACCTCGACGCGCACGTCGTCGGGGGAGAGCCCCGGAAGATCGGCGCGCACCACGAGCTGTCCGTCCCGCTCGAACATGTCGACCGCCGGCGACCAATCCGCCCCGAGCCCGCCCCGCCCGCCCACGGTCGGCATGGCCCCGCTCGAACGCCGGGTGGAACCGACGTCCTCGAACATCCGGTCGAGGTCCTCCATCATCCGACGCATCACCGAGAACGGGCTCCCACCGAAGGCGCCGCCGAACAATGGAGACGAGCGGCGTTGCAGCGAGCTCGACCCGCGGCCGGCCTGCGATTCCCGCCCTCCCTGGCTCGATTGCGTTGCTTGGGAGGGCTGCGGAGACTGCGTCGAGGATGCCTGCTGGGCGGCAGGGGCCCCCGCTTGGGACTGCGATCCGCGTGCAGACTGCGAAGTCTCGCTGCTCTTCTCTGCCATGGCTGGCTCCTGGCCGGGCGGCGGGCGACCACGAGATGCGGAGACACCCGGTGCGCGCGGCCGGCGAACCTTGCTACCGCGCGTCCAAATTGAAATGCCCTCGATTACGCAGTCATTCGTGCCAGGGGGCGCGTCGGAAAGGTCGTGCTCAGGATCCCTTGAACGGCCGGGGCATCGATTCCCGAAGGAGGACGTTCCATGGCGCTCGAAGCAGGGAAGCAAGCACCGGACTTTTCGCTGAACACGACGCCCGATCAGAGAGTCGCGTTGCGCGACTTTCGCGGGCGCAACCTGGTCCTTGCCTTCTACCCGGCCGACTGGAGCCCCGTCTGCTCCGACCAGTTGCCGATCTACAGCGAGCTGATGCCCGAGTTCCGCAAGCTGGGCGCGGAGGTCGTGGGGATCTCCGTCGACGGGGTCTGGTGCCATCTGGCGTTCGCCAAGCATCGCAACCTTCGTTTCCCCCTGCTGGCCGACTTCGAGCCCAAGGGCGAGGTCGCGCGCACCTACGACGTGTACCGGAAAGGCGAAGGCTTCTCCGAGCGCGCGCTCTTCGTCATCGATCGCGAGGGGATCATTCGTTGGAGCTACGTCTCGCCCATCGGCGTCAATCCAGGCGCTGACGGAATCCTCGAAGCCCTCGAAAGGCTGCAACCCGGGAGGAAGCCATGAGCACGCTGAGGCCGCCGCTGAACGCGCAGGACCACGTCCAGGGCAGGGCCGACGCGCCCATCCAGCTGGTCGAGTACGGCGACTACGAGTGCCCGTTCTGCGGGCGGGCGCATCTGGTGATCAAGGCAGTGCAGCGCGCGATGGGCGACGACCTGCTCTTCGCCTTCCGCAACTTCCCGCTCAGCCAGGTCCATCCGAACGCGCTGCGGGCCGCCCAGGCGGCCGAGGCCGCGGCCCTGCAAGACCGGTTCTGGCCGATGCACGATCTCCTCTACGAGAACCAGCAGTCGCTCGAGGACGAGCACCTCGTCCGTTACGCCGGGGTGATCGGCTGCGATCTCGACCGGTTCGCCGAGGACGTCG
Organism: Myxococcales bacterium; assembly: GCA_045802765.1. GTDB lineage: Bacteria > Myxococcota > Myxococcia > Myxococcales > 40CM-4-68-19 > VBKO01. The sequence goes on along the minus strand of JBJMQJ010000079.1, from coordinate 2,781 downwards.
ATTCGGAGGAGGTAGCGGAGAAGGTCCGCTCGGACTTCCTCTCCGGCGCGCGCAGCGGCGTGAACGGCACCCCCACCTTCTTCATCGACGGCGAGCGCTACGACGGCCCCTGGGAGCCCGAGGCGCTGCTCTCGGTCCTGCGGGATCTGAGGGGAGTCCGCGAGCTGCGCTGAGCTGCCAGGGTGTAATCTGACGGGCGCGAGGAGGACCGATGCGATCCTTCGGGGCCCTGTGCGCCATCGCAGCCGCCGCCCTGCTCTTGCCTTCCCGTTCGTCGCGCGCGGAGGTCCGCGAGCAGGTGGATCGGTACCGCACCCGAGCCGAGGCGGAGATCCTGCGCGAGCTGGCCGATTTCGTTGCCATTCCGAACCTGGCCTCGGACCGGCCGAACATCGAGCGCAACGCCCAGCACCTGCTCGGGATGCTGCGGCGCCGCGGCATCGAGGCGCGGCTCCTGGAGACTCCGGGCGCTCCGCCGGCCGTCTACGGCGATCTCCCGTCGCCAGGCGCGCGGCGCACCGTCGTCCTCTACGCGCACTACGACGGGCAGCCGGTCGATCCCGCGCAGTGGAAGTCGCCTCCGTGGACGCCGGTGTTGCTCGACAAGCCGTTCGATCAGGGCGGTCGCGAGATTTCCCTCCCGGGGCCGGGGCAGCGCGCGCCGGAGGAGGCGCGCCTCTACGGCCGCTCGGCGAGCGACGACAAGGCGCCCATCGTGGCCATGCTCGCCGCGCTCGACGCGCTGCGCTCCGCCGGCGCGCGTCCCTCCGTGCACCTCAAGTTCTACTTCGAAGGCGAAGAGGAGGCCGACTCGGCGCACCTGCGGGAGTCGCTCGAGCGGCATCGCGAACTGCTCCAGTCGGACGGCTGGATCTTCTGCGACGGACCCGTCCACCAGAGCCGGCGCATGCAGGTCGTCTACGGCGCCCGCGGCGTGGTCCCGTTCGAGCTGACCGTCTATGGCGCCACGCGGGCGTTGCACGACGGTCACTACGGCAACTGGGCGCCGAACCCCGCCGCGCTGCTCGCTTCGCTGCTCTCCAGCATGCGCGACGCGGACGGACGAGTGGCGATCGCCGGCTTCTACGACGGGGCGCGCCCCGTCGGCGATCTGGATCGCAGCGCCATCGCCGAGATCCCGGACGTCGACGCCGACCTGCGCCGTTCGCTGGGCCTCGCGCACACCGAGGCGGGCGATGCTCCGCTGGCCGAGCGGATCCTGCTGCCCGCGCTCAACGTGCGCGGGCTTCTCGCCGGCCGCGTCGGCGCGCAGGCGGCCAACGCCATTCCGACCGAGGCGCGGGCATCGATCGATCTGCGGCTCGTTCCCGATCAGAAGCCGGACGTGCTGCGCGCGGCGGTCGAGCGCCACCTCGCCGGCCAGCGGTTCTTCGTCGTCCACGACGAGCCCGACCTGGCGGCGCGGCTCGCGCACGGCCGAATCGTCCGCGTCGAATGGAAGGCGGGATATCCAGGCGTCCGAGCTCCGATGGATCAGCCCTTCGCCCGCGCGGTGGCGACCGTCGTCGCGGACGCGATGCGCCCCATCGTGCGGCTGCCGATCCTCGGCGGAAGCGTGCCGCTGTCGACCTTGCAGGAAGCGCTGGGGAAGCCCGTCGTCATCGTGCCCATCGTGAACCACGACAACAACCAGCACGCCGCGAACGAAAACCTCCGCCTGCGCAATCTGTGGGACGGGATGGCCGTGTTCTCCGCCCTCTTCACGGGGTTGGCAGCCGCCTGGCCATAGACGGGCGCTGGAGGCGACATGGAAGAGCGCGCGACGCCGCGTAACCGATGGTCGATCCCGGACCGCTTCAACATCGGGGTGGACGTCGTCGACCGCCACGCCGCTGCGGGCCTCTCTCCCGCCCTCGTCGAGGTCGAGCCTTCCGGAAAGGTGACCGAGCTCGGATTCGCCGCGGTCCGCGAGCTGGCCAACCGTCTCGCGAACGTCCTGGTCGCGCACGGGCTGTCGCGGGGCGACCGCGTCGCCATCCTCCTCCCGCAGCGCAAGGAGACCGCGATCGCCCACGTGGCGGCGTACAAGGCCGGCCTCGTCGCGGTCCCGCTCTTCAAGCTGTTCGGCGAGGAGGCGCTCGAGTTCCGGCTGCAGGACAGCGGCGCCCGCGCGATCGTCACCGACCGCGACGAGCTGGCCAAGATCGAGCAGCTCCGCCAGCGCCTGCCCGAGCTGCGGCTGGTCCTCTGCGCCGACGGACCTGGCGAGGGCGGCGCGGTCGATCTGCCCGCCGCGCTCGAGCGCGCCTCGAGCCGCTTCGAGGCGGTCGCCACCGCTGCCGAGGATCCCGCCATCATCATCTACACCTCGGGCACCACGGGACAGCCGAAAGGAGCGTTGCACGCGCATCGCGTCCTGCTCGGCCATCTGCCCGGGGTCGAGCATCCCCACGACGGGTTTCCCCAGCGCGGGGATCGCTTCTGGACGCCCGCGGACTGGGCGTGGATCGGCGGGCTCTTCGACGTGCTGCTGCCCGCCTGGCACCACGGCGTTCCCGTGGTCGCTTACCGCGCGCGCAAATTCGACCCGGGCGAAGCGCTGCGCCTGATGGCTCGCCACGAGGTCCGCAACGTGTTCATGCCGCCCACCGCGCTGAAGCTTTTGCGCGCCTCGGCCGCATCGGCCTCGGGCGTGCGCCTGCGGACGCTGGCGAGCGGCGGGGAGAGCCTGGGCGAGGATCTGATCGAGTGGGGCCGCGGCGCGCTGGGGCTCACCATCAACGAGTTCTACGGTCAGACCGAGTGCAACCTGGTGGTCGG
>JBJMQJ010000078.1:0-3054 GCA_045802765.1 Myxococcales bacterium | reverse complement strand
GCGCAGCGCCGTGAACTCCTACAACAAGGACGGCGCGATGCGCTACGAGCACGGCGGCGACCAGCCGGTCTATGCGCCGAACAGCCATGGCGGACCGAACGCCGATTCCGTCCGATTTGGCGACCCGGGCTGGTACGTCGAAGGCGAGGAGATCGTGCGCACCGCGGCCGCGCTGCACCCGGAGGATGACGATTTCATCCAAGCGGGCAACCTCTACCGCGACGTGATGACGGAGACCGAGCGCGAGGTCCTGGTGGCCAACCTGGTCGCGCACCTGGGCGACGGCGTCGAGCGCACCATCCAGGAGCGGGCGAGCGCCCTCTGGCGGCAGGTGGATGCGGACCTCGGAAGGCGCGTCGGCGAGGGGCTCGGGCTGGTCACCCCCGACCGCCTCCGCATTCCCGGCTGAGTTTCGCCGAACGCGGATTGGGTCCGGCCCAGCAGTACTCCTTGGTCTCTGCTTGGAGCCTTCGCTTCGGCCGTCGGTGTGGGCGTCCGCAACAATGGCCGTGTAACTGCGGCAGGTGCGCGCAGAGCGACGCGTTGATTCACTTCATCCCCGGCTTCGCTCGAACGCGTCTCCACCGAGTAGATCGGATCCGCCTGCTCTGCCGAGGCCACAATCAACGCGCCGCAGACAAGATGTACGGTCCCGTGTTCGTGAAGCGAGCCCGCGCATCGGTGGACCGGCCTGCGCCGGGGAAGGGGACTTCGTCCGGGTGAGCGCGAGAGTTATCCGCCCCGGGACGGCACGCGCTGCGTTACGGCGTGCGCCTGGCGACCGCTCCCAAATCGAACTCCATGCGCCGGCAAGCCGCCGCCTGGCATGGACCGGATTTCAACTTCGATCGCGGGGTCGGGTCGGGGCGAGAGCAGCCGCAAGGTGACGGCTACCGCCGGAACCAGGTAAGCGACCGTCACCCAGAACCACATCAGCGCGCCAGCGCACTGCTGGTCCTGAAGCGGCGAGAGGCCGAAGGCAGCCGGCGCTCCTCGATGACATGCATAGACGACCCGTCCGGAGAACGCGAGGAAGGCGGACAACGCGTCGCACGGGAACGTCGCGAGCAACAGATACAACGGGACCGACGGCTCCATCGGCCCGCGCGCCAGCACCGGACGCCAGAAGAGCAGGCCGCCGGCGAGAAAGCTGACCTGCTGGATCAGGTGCCAGGACGCCGAGCTCATGGCGAGCTCGTGGGCCGCCGGGACGTGCCACACGACGACGACCATCGTGCCCGCCAACCAGCAGGAGACGGGATGCAGCAGCGGGCGTGTCATCCGCGAACGGTGCAGCGTTCCGATTGCGGCCGCGACGAGTCGAGGGGCGCCAGACTGAAGCGCGACCGCCGCGTTCCCGGCCATCAGCAGAGGGGCCGCGATCGTCATGAGGAGGAGATGCTGCAGCATGTGGAGCGTGAGCAGCTCGTGGTCCAGCGCCGACAGCGGAGACCCGATCACCAGGAAGGCCACGAGCAGTCCCGACGCGAAGGCCCACGGCCGCAGACCGGCAGCCTCTTCGGGCGAAGCTCGTTGCAGCCGCCGCCAGCCTCGGACGTAGGTGGCGAACGCGCCGGTGGCGATGGCCGCCCCCAACACGAGCGACGCCCAAGCCACCCGCTCGTGCAGCTCACAGTGCACGGTCTTCTAAGGCAGCGTCGCCCGCTGCGCGGCGTTGCGCGCCGGCGCCTGCCCGGGTGGATGAAGGGTGCCGAGGAACGCTACGAGGGCGGTGGTCTCCGCCGGACTGAGGTTCTTCCCGTACGCCGGCATGTTGCCGCCGCCCTGGACGACTTGCCGGATCAGCTGGTCCTGGGTCAGCCGGACCGCGACTTCGTCGAGAGGAGGCCCCCTCTTCCCGCCCGTCTCGCCGAGGGCATGGCAGTTACGGCACTGCTTCAGCTGGAGCACGAGCGCCCCATGCCGTTCGAGCGCGGTGCGTGCCTCGAGATACTTCGCCGGAACGGGCTCGCCGCTCCACGCGTCCATGACCGGGCTCCAGGGCGTGTGAGCGCCCAGGCTCGTCAGCGCGCCCCAGCCCACCGCGACGAGAAGCACGACGAGGACCGCGATCGGCCTCCGCTTCCAGCTCTTCTCGCCTTCGCCGGCGAAAAACGGCAACGCGACGAGAAACGCGATGCCGACGGCCGGCGCGATGAGCAGGAAAGGAGTCTCGGCCGCGGGCGGCAGATACGAGAGGACGGTGTAGAGCCACCAGAAGAAGAAGTCCGGCTTGGGAGCGGTCTGGATGATGGTCGGGTCGGGCTGACCTCCCGGACCGAACGGGCCCAAGACGACGGCGCAGGCCGCAATCGACAGCAGCACCCCCCCCGCGAAGATCACGTCCTTCCAGATGGCCGCCGGGAAGAACGGGATCCCGTCGCGCCGCAACAGCTCGTGGTACTGCGCGACGTAGGTCTCGCGCCGGACGATCCGCCCCGGCATCGGCCACTCGTTGATCCCGACCTTGATCACGAGGATGAGGTGCAGGCCGAGGAAGGCGATGAGAAGGCCGGGGACGACGAAGACATGGAGGGCGAAGAAGCGCGACAGCGTCGCGCCGGCGATGATCGGTCCTCCCAGGAGCAGGTCGACGACGGTGTGGCCGATGAACGGGACGCGGCTCGAGATCGATGCGCCGATGCCCAGTCCCCAGTACGCGTCCTGGTCGAACCGGAGCACCTGCCCGGTGAACGCCATCCCGAGCGTCAGGAGCAGGAGCAGGACGCCGGCGATCCAGGTCAGCTCGCGCGGATACTTGTACGCGCCGAAGAGGAAGACCTGGACCATGTGGATGAGCACGATGGCGACCATGAAGTTCGATCCCCAGCCGTGCAGCGCCCGGATGAACCAGCCCGCGGACACGTGCTGATTCAAGTTGTTCAGGGTGCTCCACGCTTCTCCCGCGGACGGGACGTAGATGAGCGCGAGGAGGATCCCGGTGACAATCTGCAGAGCGAAGACGACGAGCGCCGCGCTTCCGAAGACGTAGGCCCAGCTTGCCGTCTGGCGTGGCACGGGATGCGAAAGGACTCCCTTCGCGGTGTTCGCGAG
>JBJMQJ010000077.1:0-6104 GCA_045802765.1 Myxococcales bacterium | reverse complement strand
GGCGATGGCGCCGGCCAGCGCGCCGAACAGGTAGGCCTGGATGTGGCCGGTCTGCAGCCGGCGCAGCTTCGCGCCGCCGTGGAGGAAGCCGTCGGCGAGCAGGTTGACCGCGCCGTCGACGACCTTGTTGTCGAACGCGGCGTCGACGTTGGCGATCGCGCGGCCGACGGTAGCGACGGCGTTCACCAGGCCGTCGATGACGTTCTGGTCGAACCAGTACATGGCGCGGCTCAGCCTCTGTGAGAAACGGATCACGGTCGCGTCGTAGAGCTCGTCGACGTAGTACTTGTTGAACACCACTCCCCAGGCGCGGGGAAACGCGGCCTTGAGGCGCTCGGGCACGGTGCTCGTAGCATTCAGGTACAGCGCGCGGGCGACGATCCAGCCGGCGGCGGCGATGCCGAACCCGACGAGCTGGAAGAGCAGCTCGGTCGCGTGCGAGGCCTCGCGGAAGGGCACCTTCTCCGCCGCGGGCAGGCTGGGGGCGAGGAACTTCTCGAGGAGCGGCTCGTGGCCGGACCAGAGCTGCGGCAAGCCGAAGACGACGCCGCTCACCACGGCCGCGAAGGCGAGCGCGACGAGCACCCAGGTCATCGAGCGGGGCGATTCGTGCGGGAGCCCGCCGTGCGCGTGCGCTTCCGCGGCGTGCGCGTCGTGCCCGTGCGGATGCGGCACCGAGGCCGCCAGGGCCTCGGCGGCGGCGTGGTGCTCGTCCGGCGCGTGCAGCGCCGCCGCGGCGTGGGCGTGCGAGGCGACCGACTCGGGGTCCTCCTGCGTCTCTTTCGGGGCGTGCCCGTGACCGCCGCGGTACTCGCCGGTGAAGGTCATGTAGTAGGAGCGGAACATGTAGAACGCCGTGCCCAGCGCGGCGACCGCTCCGACGAGGTAGATGGCCTTGCCCAGCCAGGGCGCCGAAAGGCCCTCCGCGCTCCACGCCTTCCAGAGGATCTCGTCCTTCGAGTAGAAGCCGGCTGCCCAGGGGAACCCGGCGATGGCCCAGCAGGCGGCGAGATACGTCCAGCGCGTGATGGGCGTGTACTTGGCGAGCCCACCCATCTTGCGCATGTCCTGCTCGTGGTGGCAGGCGAGGATCACCGAGCCGGACCCGAGGAAGAGGCAGGCCTTGAAGAAGGCGTGCGTCATCAGGTGGAAGATGCCGGCCCAATAGGCGCCGACGCCCACCCCGACGAACATGAACCCGAGCTGCGAGACGGTGCTGTAGGCGAGCACCTTCTTGATGTCGTACTGGAAGAAGCCGATCGAGGCGGCGAAGATGGCGGTGAGCGCGCCGATCGTCGCCACGACCGTCATCGCGGCCGGACTGAGCGCGAAGAGGAAATTGAGCCGCGCGACCATGTACACGCCCGCCGTGACCATGGTGGCGGCGTGGATCAGCGCGGACACCGGCGTGGGGCCCGCCATGGCGTCGGGGAGCCAGACGTAGAGCGGGATCTGCGCGCTCTTGCCGGCCGCGCCGATGAACAGGCAGATGCCGATCAACGCCAGCACCGGCAGGCCGAACAGCGTCATCGCGCCGAGCCGTTCGGCCATCCCGCTCGACTCGTCGGCGATCTGGTTGCGCAGCTCGCGGAACTCGATGGTGGGGCCGAGTTGCACGCCGGCGGGAGAGACGCGGGGGTGCTCGAGGGGCGCGCCGAGAAGCCGGGCCGTGGCGAGGCCGGGCTCGGGGACATACTTCGACTGCGCGTTCCAGGTTCCCGAGAGCGACCAGAAAAGGATGAAGAGGCCGATGACGAACCCGAAGTCGCCGAACCGGTTCACCACGAACGCCTTGAGCGCGGCCTTGGCCTTCTCGAGGTCGGTGTACCAGAAGCCGATGAGCCCGTAGCTGCACAGGCCCACGCCCTCCCAACCGAAGAACATCACCGCGAAGTTCGAGCCCATGACCAAGAGCAGCATCGAGAAGACGAAGAGGTTCAGCCAGAGGAAGAACCTCCAGTAGGCGGGCTCGTCCGCCATGTACCCGACCGAGTAGACGTGGATGAGCGTCGCGACGTGGGTCACGATGAGCGTCATCACCATCCCGAGCGGGTCCAAGGCGAAGGAGAGGTCCACTTTCAAGGAGCCGCTCTGCCACATCGTCCACAGGTGGTCCTCGAAGAACCGCTCGTGCGCCGGACGGGCGAACATGGTCCAGAAAGCGACCTCGGCCACGATGCACGACAGCACCATCACGCCGATGGCGATGGCATGGTTGGCCCGCTTGCCGTAGCGCTTCTGCAACCAGGGCCCGAACGCCGTGTTCAGGGCGGCGCCGAGAAGCGGAAAGAACGGGATCAGCCACAGCCAGGAGAGGTGGATGGCGTGCGCGACGGTCTCGGAGCTCATGTCCTCACTCGCGCAGGAGGTCGGTCTCTTCCACGTCGATGGTGCGGAAGGTCTGGTAGATGGCCAGCACGATCGCGAGGCCCACCGCCGCTTCCGCCGCGGCGAGAACGATGACGAAGATGCTGAAGACCTGGCCGGTGAGATGGCCCGGCCCTTCGACGAAATGGTTGAAGGCGATGAAGTTCACGTTGGCGGCGTTCAGGATCAGCTCCACGCCCATCAGGATGCCGACGGCGTTGCGCCGCGTGACGACGGTGACCATTCCCAGGGCGAAGAGGATCGCGCCGACGATGAGGAAGTGGGGAAGCCCGATGGAGCTCATAGCGCCACGTCCGAGGTCTCCTTGATTTCCTTGCGGGCGATCACGACCGCGCCGATCAGGGCCGCGAGCAGCACCACCGAGGCGATCTCGAACGGGAGCAGGTAATCGGTCAGGAAGGCGATGCCCAGCCGGCTCGCGCTCGGCTCCCACGAGCGCTCCGCGACGATCTTCCAGGGCGCCATGACGGCCGTGTACGCGAGCGTGGCGACGGTCACCACGGCGAGCGCGATGCCCGCCGGGAAGCCGACGTGCGTGTTGGTCAGCTTGGGGTCTTCGCCGATCTGCTTGGTGAGCATGATGGCGAAGAGGATCAGCACCAGGACGCCGCCCACGTAGATCAGCACCTGGGCGACGGCCGGGAAATCGGCCCCGAGGAAGACGTAGAGGCCCGCCGCGCCGAGGAGCGCGAAGAGCAGGCTCCAGGCGCTATAGATGATGTTGCGCGAGAACGCGCAGCCTCCCGCGCCGGCGCAGGTCATGATCGCGAAGAGGTAGAAGACCGCGTCGGCCAGCTTGACGTAGGGGATGAGGCGGTTCGCGGCGTCGGCCACGAACGGGCCCGCCACGCCGCCGACGAGGTAGCCGAGGAGGAAGAGCACGCCGAACGCCGCCGCGGAAAAGAGGAACAGCGCCGGGCCGAAGCCGAGCGGCAGCCGGCGGAAGGCGAACCCGTTGAGCCCGTAGATGAACGCGGTCACGGCCAGATAGAGGGCGACCAGCGCGACGAATCCCAGCGGCTGCCGCGCGAGCAGCCTCGCCCCGAGCACGCCCACCCCGACCATCAGCCCGACGAGCATGAAGGCGATGCGGAGGAGCCCTTCGACGATCCCGCGCCGCGGCCCGCGCGCGCCGGGCGCGGATCGGCGCGGGTCAGAGGGTCTGATCTCCGGAACGTCGGCCAAGTCGGGACCCCTCGCGCGCGCGGACTCTACTTCGGAGGAGGCTTTACGCCTAGCATGATCTCTGCGTCGCCGCCCGGAGCGGGGGCGGGCCCCTTCGCCTCGGCGGGGACCGCGGCTTCCGCGGGGACCGCGGCTTCCGCGGGGACCGCGGCTTCGGCGGGGACCGCGGCTTCGGCGGGGACCGGAGCTTCGGCGGGGACCGCGGCTTCGGCGGGGACCGCAGCTTCGGCGGGACCCTTCGCCTCCGCGGGGACCGCAGCTTCGGCGGCGGGCGCGTCGGGGAGCTTGCCGGACTTGAGGGAGACGAGGATGGTCTCCAGCATCGCCTTCGAGTCGGCGCCGCCGGGCGCGCACTTCTCCGGGCTGAAGTCCTTCGCGAAGGCGAGCCCTTCGGAGTAGCCCTTGCAGTCCGCGTAGCCGCAGTCGCCGCAGTCGGTGCCGGCCATGGCTTCCTCGAACACCTTGGCCAGCTTGGGCTTGTCTTCCTTGACCTGCAGCGCCTTGGCGGCGAGCTGCCGGCCCATCGCGGTGGGATCGAGCCCGGCCTGCTTGGGCTTGCCGTGCGCCGCGGCGCCCTTGTCTCCCTCGAGCTGCTCCTTGGTGGGGAAGAGCGGAGGCGGCGCGTCCCAGGCGGCAATGAGCGCACGGGTGATCTCGCCGAGCGCCCGCCGCGGGAAGGCGTCGGAGCCCTTGGGCGGCTTGTAGGGCACCGCCGGGACGAGCGGGTCGGGCACGAAGCGCAGGGTGAGGTTGTTGAAGTGCTGGACCGAGCCCTCGAATTCGCGCGTGTGCTGGATGGCGCCGGTGGGGCAGGGCTCGACGCAAAGGCCGCAGTACATGCACTTGCCGATGTCGATGTCGAAGCGCTCCATGCGGAGCTTGGGCGTGGTCTTCCCGTCGCCCTTCAAGATGTCGATGTTGATGACGGCGATGGGACAGGCGCGCTCGCAGGCCTGGCACGCCGTGCAGATGTCCATGTCGACTTCGAGGAAACCGCGGTAGCGCGGCGGGATGGTGTCCCGCACCGGCACCCGCACCCGGTCTGGATACTGGGTGGTGATGGGCTTGCGGAACATGTAGCTGAGCGTGACGCTCATGCCTTCCCAGAAGCTCTTCGCCGTGTCGCGCACGTTCTTGACGTACGCGCCGATGGCTCCGGGTGGTTGGCGGCTGGCGGTGACGTTCTCGGCCACGTGGTCCCTACCAGTTGGAAGTGAAGTCGAAGCGGTCGCCCGTGTCGCGGATGTTGCGCGCGACCCGGTTGACGAAGAAGGCCGTCGGCAAGACGCCCGCGGCGAGGAACATGATCCAGTGCGTAACGGTGCCGACGGCGGGTGCGGCGCGGACGACCAGCATCCACCCGGCCACGAAGATCACCGCGGCGAAGCTCACCGGCACGAGGTACTTCCAGCACATGTTCATCATCTGATCGACGCGGATGCGCGGCAGCGTCCAGCGCAGCCACATCACGACGAACACCCAGAAGAGCGTCTTGCCGGCGAAGATGGCGAGCGAGAGCAGCTCGAAGGCGGCCGCCTTGCCGCCGGTCATCGCGTCGAGCTGCGCGGCGGAGACGCCGGGGATCTGCCAGCCGCCGAGGAACATCGTGGTGGCCAGCGCGCTCATCACCCACATGTTCCCCCACTCCACGAGGAAGAAGTAGGAGAAGCGCATGCCGCTGTATTCCGTGTTGTAGCCGCTGACCAGCTCGCTCTCCGCCTCCGGGAGGTCGAAGGGGGTGCGGTTACCCTCGGCGAGCGCGCTGATGAAGTAGATGAAGAAGGCGGCGAAGGTGGCCGGGCTGTCGAAGACGAACCACTGCCAGGGCCACCCGCCCTGGGCGCGGATGATGCCCTGCGTGCTCAAAGTGCCCGCGAGCAGGACCGGGATCATCAGCGCCATGCCGGCGGGGATCTCATACGAGATGATCTGGGCGGCGCTGCGGATGGCGCCGAAGAGCGACCACTTCGAGTTCGAAGACCAGCCCGACATGATGATGCCGACCACGATCAGCGCGGTCACCGCCAGGATGAAGAAGATGCCGATGTTCATGTCGGCGATGACCAGCCGGTGGCTGAAGGGCAGCGCCACGAACACGCAGGCGAACCCCACCATCATGAAGTAGGGCGCGATACGGAAGAGGAAGTTGTCCGCCTCGGCGGGGACCAGGTCTTCCTTGGTGAGCAGCTTCACCGCGTCGGCGATCCATTGCAAGAAGCCGCCGGGGCCCACGCGGTTGGGTCCGACGCGAGACTGCATGCGGGCGGCGACCCGGCGCTCCGCCCAGGAGAAGATGCCGGCGGTGATGGCGGCGAAGTTGATGACGATGAAGGCGAACAGGCCCATGAACGCGAGGTAGACGATCTGCGTCCACGGCCAGCTGGCCGGGTCTTGCCCCCACCCCCGGATCAGGCTGTCGATCCATCCTTGCATCAGCGGTCAATCTCCGGCGCCACCACGTCGAGCGACGCGATGAGCGCGACCAGGTCCGCGATCATCAGGCCGCGCGAGAGCGCGTCGATGATGCCCAT
>JBJMQJ010000076.1:0-12949 GCA_045802765.1 Myxococcales bacterium | reverse complement strand
GCGTTCAGGTAGAGCCCGACCAGGACCAACAGCGGCGTGAGCAGCGCGATGAGCAGCGTGGCGCGGGGGGAATTGTCGTTTCCGGCGGCGGCGATCTTCTGTAACAAAGGCGCGAAGGGGCCTGCTCCGCCGAGCTTGTCGATGAGGTGCTGCGTCCAGGGTCGGACGAGGAAGCGGTGCAGCATCTGTCCGACGAACCACGCGCAGCTCACGGTGACGACCGCGAAGCCCGTCTGGGCGGCGCCGCGATCGAGCCGGGCCGAGCGGAAGAGCCGCCCCGGCTCGAAGAGGACCTGAACGAGCGTCTCCCACCAGCCTCGCGCTAGACCCAACTCGGCCCGCAGCTCCCACGGAGTCCCGGGCTCCGTCGATGGCCCTTCGGAACGAGACTGCGTGGTCGGCGGTACGGCGGCGTCGGGGACGACCAGCGGTTTGCCGCACGAGGGACAATCCTGGGGTCCGGTGCGCTCGGTTTCGAAGGTATTCCGGCAGCTCGGACAACGGGCGAGCACGGGGCCTTCTAGCATGGTGGGTGGGGCACGGGCGGCCCTTCGCACGGGAGGGTTCCGCTTTGCAGCTACGATGCCTACCTAGACTTCTCGTCCGGCAACCGTGCCGGTGCGACGAAGCGGCGCTCCCCTCACCCGTGCGCCGCCAACCACTCTGCCTGAGGAGGACACATGAAGGTTCATTTCATTGGCGCGCTCGGAGCGGCGGCGCTGCTAGCCGCATGTTCCGGGTCCAGCAAGGAAACGCGCACTGCATCGAACACGTCGACGACCGGCACCAGCACGCAGGGTACCGTGGAAGGCACCCAGAGCGCGGCCGGCAGCCAAGGCCAGGTGGCCACGCAAGGCTCGACCAGCGGCGCGCAAGGATCGGCGAGCGGCTCGACCAGCGGCATGCAGGGCTCGGCGAGCGGCTCCACCAGCGGCATGCCGGGCAGCGCGACCGGCTCCACTAGCGGGATGTCGGGCAGCGCGACCGGCTCGACCTCGAGCGGCAGCACCGGCGGCGCCACCGCGAGCACCGGCTCGTCGACGGATACGTCGTCGATGGGCAGTGACCGCAGCGGCCAGGCCAACACGTCGTCGACCTCCGGCCAGAACAACCCCAACGCCGGCTCGAGCACCTCGAGCGCGAGCCCGGGCAGCGCCAGCGGCTCGACGTATGGCCAGAGCGGCAGCAGCTCCTCGACGGGCACCGGCACGTTCGGCAGCCCCGGATCGAGCGGCTCGACGTCCGGGCAGAACAATCCGAACACGGGCTCGACCAGCTCGAGCACCAGCCCTGGCAGCAGCTCCGGCCAGAGCGGCTCCAGCGCGAGCACCGGCTCCTTCGGCAGCAGCGGCTCGACGTCCGGCCAGAGCGGCAGCGCCCAGAGCGACACCTCGACGGGCACCTCTGGATCTCGCGGCTCGATGGACCGCGGCTCGTCGTCGGGCAGCAGCATGGCGAATCTGAAATCGGCGGTCGGCCGCGTCTCGAAGGTCGATTCCGACGGCCACAGCATCGTGATCAACTCGCGCCAGGGCGACCGCATCACGCTGACCGTCGACAACAACACGCAGATCGTCGACAGCAGCGGCTCCAGCTCCAGCGACCTCTCCTCGATCCGCGACGGGTCGCAGGTGCGGGCGAGCTTCGATCCGGCTTCCAACCGGGCCGAGAAGATCGAGGTGATGGGCAAGTCTGGCAAGAAGGCCATGCACAAGAAGAGCGGGTCGACGAGCGACGCCACGGGGTCCGACTCGATGAAGACCAAGGCGCCGAACGCGAACGACGCGAACAACCCGCCACGGGACACTACGACGAAGCCGTCCGATCAGAAGCAGTAGGCGGTTCGCGCGGCACGGCGTGAGCGCCGGGTCCCCCTCCGTGGGGCCCGGCGTTCGCGCTTTTCGCGATAGGTTCCACACGTGCTGAGACTCGCCTCCGGCATCGCCGCGGTGATCGGAACGCTCTTCCTTTCGCGTCGGTTCGAGCAGATCGATCTGTTGCGGTTCGCGATCTGCTGGTGGGGCGTGCTCCTCGCGCTCGACGGCGCCGTGCGGATGCGCCACGGCGCCTCCCCTCTGCCTCGCGCGCGAGATTTCCTCGCGTGTGCGGCGGCGAGCGTCCTTTTCTGGGACTCCTTCGAGCTGCTCGACCTGCGCCTCCACGACTGGTGGTACGTGGGCGTGCCGCGCACGCGGCTCGGAGGGGCCGCGTTCAGCGCGCTCTGTTTCGCGACCGTGTTGCCGGCTGTCAGGCTCGGCCTGGCGCTGATCGCGCCCCGGCCTGACGCCGGCACCGGAGTCGCCTCGCCTTCGCGGCTGGCGGCGCGCGTCCTCTTCGCGCTCTTCGCAGCGTCGTTCATCCTGCTCATGGCATTCCCCACCGTTGCCTTCCCCCTCGCCTGGCTGCTCCTCTGGTTCCTGTTCGAGGCGGAGCTCGCGCGGCGCGGCGATCAGGAGCCGCGGCTCGAGAGCCCTCTGCAAGCGTTCCGCGCCGGCGACCATCGCGTGCTGTTGCGCCTGCTTGCGCTGGCGCTGCCGCTCGGACTCCTCTGGGAGGGCCTCAATTTCGGGGCAGCGCGGGGCTGGGTCTATACCGTCCCGCGCTTCGAATCGCCGAAGCTGTTCGAGATGCCGCTCCCCGGTTATCTCGGGTACTTGCCGTTCATGCTCGAATGCGGCGCCGCGCTCGCGCTGCTCGATCGAGTCTCGTTCCGGCTGCGCGGCATTCCTGGCTGGATCATGCTGCTCGCCATCGCGGGCTTTCATTGGCAGGTCGACGGGTTCGGCAGGCGCGCGACGACGATCTCGGTCGCTCCAGCCATGGCGGAGGCGCGGACGCTGCCGCCGAGCGACCGTGAGTGGCTGGAACGCGCCGGCCTGCGCACGCCGCTCGACGTGCTGCGGGCGGAGAGGGCGGTGCCCGCGCGCATCCGGGACCTGGCCGAAGTGGCGCAGGTCGCGCACCTCGGCATCCCCTGGGCCGAGCGCCTCGCGCACGCCGGCGTGCGCGGCCGCGCCGTGCTCGCGGCGGCCGATCCGGCGCGCTTGGGCGAGCGGCTCGCCACCCTGGGCGAGGACCCTCCCCATCCCGCGCTGGTGCGGCTGTGGGTGCGCGCGGCACGCGAGTCGCGGTAAACAAGGCGCCGTGCCTCGCACCAGGCCATCCCGCAACTTCCTCGCGCGCGAGCAGCATCGCGTCCTGCTCACCATCCACGCGCTGCTCATGATCTCCGGGCTGCTCGGCTGTGCCCTGCTCAACCGCCGATTCAGCCCGGATCGCCTCTGGGTGCAATGGATTGCGCTGGGCTGGGGCGCGCTGTTCGTGGTGCACCTCTGGATCTTCTCCCGCGGCACGCTCGCCACCATGGGCGGCCGCCGGCCCTCTTCCCGATGGCCGTCCTCGCCACCCTGAAGAAGGACCGGCTCGGCGAGTGGCCCACCCTCTCCGAGTACCTGGCCGACCTGCGCAGGCGCGAGACCAACTCGGTCGCCGCGCTGGCCGCTCTCCTCTCTGCGCCCGCCGAGGAGCAGCGCGAGATCGCGCAGGGGAGCGGGCTCGGCGTGCTCATCGAGATCGCTTCCGATCTCCGCCTCCCCAAGGGTTCGCGCCTGGCCGCGGCGCGTTGCGCCGTCGAGGCGGGCGCTTCCGGCGACGGGATAGCGGCGCTCTTCATCGGAGCGGGCGATCTCGCCACCGATCCGCGGCTCGGCGGCGCGGCAAAGAAGCTCGTCGAGTCCGGGCTGCCGGCGGCGCTCGCCGGGCGGGCGGGTGCCGAGGTCTCGCTCGAAGCGGGCGCATTCGCGCGAGCGGCGCACGCCTCCGCCTCGGTGGTGGGACAAACGCGTTTGCGGGAGCTGATGGCTCCGGCCGTCCGCGGACACGCGGGCGTCTCGGCCGCGATGTTCGCCATCGGGGCAGCCGAGATGGCGGCCGGCGACCGCGAGCGCTGGGCGAAGCTGCTGCAGCGCGTCTGCGCCGCGAACCGCAGCGCTCCCGCCGCCGCGAAGCGTCTTGGCCTCGCGCCGCCGTGGCCGCCTAGCCTGCCCGACGCTTTCGCTCCGCTGGTGCAGGAAGCGGAGAAGGCAGCCGCGAACGTGACTGCTCCCGACGCGGCAGCGACTCCGCCGAAGACGGCGGCGCACGCGCCCGCGCCTCGCGCGTCGGGGCGCGTGGGGCCGCCGCTGGCACCGCGGCCGGCGCCTCCGACTTCCGCGCACGCGGCGGGACCGCCGTCGACCGTTCCGGCGTCGCTTCCGACGGCGCCGGCTCCGGCGCGCACCGGAACGGTGGAGCTCGGCAAGAAGGTCGTCGCGCCGATCAAACCGTCGCTGTTCCGGCGGCCGCTCGGCACGGTGGTGGAAGGGCCGCTGAAGCTGCCGCCCAAACCGATGCCGCCCGTCGCGGGCCGCCCGGCTCCGGCCGGCGGCACGCCGCCTCCGCCCGCAAGTCCGCGCGCCGCGGCCATTCCCGACGCTGCGCCCATCCGGCGCGCGCCCCTGGCGTTGGGGCCATTCGCGCAGCGGCTGCGGTCTCTGTTCGACGATCGCCCCGAGGCCGTCGAGCGGCTGTGCGCGGCGATCGAGGCGCGCGCCGCGGTCCACGGACTTCCAGCGGCGCTCGCGGAGCTCGGCCGGGAGGTGTCGCACCCGCGCTGGAAAGGCGTGCGCGCTCCGCCGGGACAGCTCGAGCGTCTCGCCGCGGCCGCGCGAGCGCAGCCGGAGCCCTGGAGGGCCGCCGCAGGGCTCCTCCTCGACCGGTTGCGCAGCGAAGGCGGGTGACGATTTCCGTTCTTTTTCTTGTGGCCGGATCCGCGCCGGGCGAGTCTCCCCCGATGGTGACGCGCGAGGTCGATTGATTTGCAACCCCCGTCCGAACGGTGCTAAAGGGCCGCCTTTCGAGTCCGGGGCGGCACCCGGACCTGGAGTGCTTTGCATGAAGATCGCTCTGAGCCCGCTCGAGAAATTCCGCGCGGCGGGCAAGTTCCTCGACTGCACATTCAACAAGCGGCCGCTCACGGTGAGCATCGAGGTGACCAAGCGCTGCAACGCGCGCTGCGACTTCTGCGATTACTGGAAGATCACCGATCGCGACGAGCTCACCGACTTCACCGACGTCGTGCGGCGCTTCGACCCCTTGGTGGTGGTGTTCACCGGCGGCGAACCGATGCTCCGGCGCGACCTGGTGCCGATCGTCAAGTCGATCAAGGAGCTGCCCGGCTTCCGATACGTCACGCTGCTCACCCACGGCGGCTTCCTCTCCGAACAGAAGATAAAGGAGCTGGTCGGCGTCGGCGTGAACCAGATCAACATCTCGATGAACTATCCGGACGCGCGCCAGGACAAGGAGCGCGGCATCCCGGGCCTCTTCGAGCGGCTGGAGCGGACCGTCCCCAAGATGGTGCGCGAGGGCTACAACGTCTTCACCTTCGCCTCGATGCTGATGGTCGACAACATGCACGACGCCGAGCCGCTCATCCGGCTGGCGAGCGCGTGGGGCA
Source organism: Myxococcales bacterium (assembly GCA_045802765.1). GTDB lineage: Bacteria > Myxococcota > Myxococcia > Myxococcales > 40CM-4-68-19 > VBKO01. Next base: position 7,452 of record JBJMQJ010000076.1, on the reverse strand, counting down.
TCAACATCTGCTTCTCCGGCTACAACGATCTGAAGAACGGGAACCAGGCCCACTTCGTCGCCAAGGCCAAGATGGACGAATTCCGCGCGGTCTGCCGCCGCATCGTCGAGCTGAAACGCGAGCTGGGCAACGTGATGACCTCCGACTACTTCTTCGACACGCTCCCCACCTTCTACGAGCGGCGCGAGATCGGCGGCTGCAAGGCAGGCAAGATCATGATCCACGTCACGCCGAAGGGGATGGTGCAGCCCTGCGCCGAGCTGGAGCCGGTGGCGCACTACTCGGAGTTCCTGCCCGGCAGCTACAAGGGGCCGAACTGCGGAAAGTGCTTCGACGCCTGCCGCTCCGAACCGCAGGCGCCGCTGACGCTGCGCCGGCTCGGGGAGCTGGCGGGAGTCCTGTGAGCGAAGCGGTCCTGGAGGCGGCGCCGCAGGACGGGCTGCGCCGCTTCCGGCTGCGGGCGCTGTTCGGACTGTGCGCGGGGCTCGCCGTGGCGGCAGCGGTGCTCGCGTACCTGGGGATCTCGCAGCGCGAGCTGATCGCGACGATCCACGACGTCGCGGTCGAGCCGCTCGCGCTCGCGGCGGCTGGCGGGCTCATCCTCATGGCGCTGCAGACGCTGCGGTGGTGGGTCGTGATGCGGCCGCTGCTCACGCTGACATACGGCCAGGCCTACCGCGCGCTGATGGTCGGCTTCGCCTTCAACGTCCTCCTGCCCGCGAGGGGCGGCGACCTGCTGCGCGTGCAGTACCTGGGCAGGCGCACCGGCGTGAGCCGCGCCAAGCTGCTCGGCACCGAGATCGTCGACTTCTGGAGCGACAAGTGGGGCTGGGTGGCGGCCTTCCCGCTGGTGTGCCTCTTGGGCACGCCGCCCGCGTGGCTCTTCCGGGCCCTGCTGCTCATCGGCGGCGCGGTGGTGGGCGTCGGCGCGCTGCTCGCGCTCATGGGCAGCGGCGCATGGCGAGGCGCGCGGACGCCGGCGTTCATCGCCAACCTGCGCGACGGCTTCGCGGTGAACCACTGGAAGCGGCTCCTGGTGGTGGAGACGCTGATCGCCCCGCTCCCCTGGCTTTGGGAGACGTTCGTCATCGCGCTCGCCGGGCGCGCCGTCGGGCTCGACCTGACGCCGATGCAGGCGTTCGCCGCGCTGACCGCGTTCAACGTGGCCACCGCCGTGCCCTCGCCGGGGAACGCCGGCTCCTTCGAGGCGGGCGGAACGCTGGCGCTCGCCGCGTTCGGAGTTCCCAAGGAGACGGCGCTCGCCTTCATCTTCCTCTACCATCTGACCCAGATCGTCCCGGGATTCGCGGGCGGCGTGCTGGTGCTGGTGATGGAAGGCGAGCGGATCTTCGGCGGCGAGGGGATCTTCCGCCTGCGGCGGCCCGCATTGCCGCTCCACCCCCCGGTGGTGCCGGAACCAGATCCGGGGTAGCGGCATCTGGCGATCAGTGCACGAGCACGAACCCGGTGTAGTCGGCCGCGCTGATCGAGCGGGTCTGATCTCCGTCGCTCATCAAGCCGACGCCGACGAAGTCCGGCACGTCGCCTTCGAAGTGGGCCCGGAACTCGGCGGAGGGATCGATCTGCTCATCCTTCCACACGTTGGTCGGGCCGCCCGACTCGAGGACCACCGTGTCCTGCACGACGAAGAGATTGCGCTTCTGATCGCACACCGCGCCCTTCGCGCCGTCGGTGCTCCAGACGTACTTGATCGAGTACCACTTGAGCCCGCGCTTCCAGGAGATGTAGACCACCGCCGCGGAGTCGCCCAGGCCCGGGACGCACTCGTTCCCGTTCTTCGGCAGGACCTGCGCGCGCCACTTCCACCGCACCGTCTTGATCCGCTGCCGGAGCGAGTCGGGCACTTCGGCGGCGAGCGTCACGGTCTCGAGAGGCGGCCGGTACACCGCCCGGATGAACGCGCCGTCCGGGTCCTCGATCAGCCGGTAGTAGCTGACGGGGCCCGAATAACTCTCCACCACTTTGAAGGAGTGGACGTCGAGCTTCGTTTCGACGGGCTGTGGCCGGGTCTCTTCGGCGGAAGTCTTGGCGGCGGAGCCGGGTGCCTCCGCGGAGGTGGCGGCCAGCAGGAGCGGGAGCACGAGGCCAAGGCTGGTCGGCCCGAGGTTCACTGACGCCGCAGCTTAACGGAGAGCCAAGTTTGCGCCAGTCCTTTGAAATGATGGTGGAAGGCGGCCCCGCGCCGGCGCCGGACGTCGAGCTGCGCGGCGTCGCGCCGCGCTGGGGCACCGCCTGCGCCGCGGCCGTGGTGCTGTGCGTCGCGGTGGGTCTGTGGCTCCGGTTGCGGGGTCTTTCCGCCGAGGGGTTCGGCGACGACGAGGTGCACAAGTGGCTCGCGGCGCTGCGCTACCTGCACGGCGATCTGTCGGGCGACGACGTCGAGCATCCGATGCTGATGAAAGTGCTGATCGCGGCGTTCGCGCTGGTCGGGACGCGCCTCGGTTGGGCACCGGAAACGATCACCCGCCTGCCGAACGCGCTGGCGGGCGCCCTCTCCATCTGGGTAGTCGCGCAGCTCGGACGCCGGCTGTTCGGCAGGGCTGCCGGACTGTGCGCGGCCGCGCTCGCGGCGGTGTCCACCACCTACGTCGGCTACCAGCGCATTGCCAAGGAAGACACGCTGCTCGGGTTGTTCCTCATGCTGCTCCTGTGGTGCGTGGCGGAAGCGCGGGCGGCCGCGGAGGACGGGAGGGGCCAGGCGCAGCACCGCTGGGAGCTCGGCGCCGCCGCGAGCGTCGCGGGCATGCTCGCCTCGAAGTACTTCTTCTTCCTCACTCCAGTCCCCGTGGTCGCCTACCTGTGGCTGCGGCCCGTCTCCTCGTGGCGGCTGCCGGCCCGCAGGTGGGCGGAGCTGATCGGGCTCGCGGCCGCGATCTGGATCTGCTTGGACTGGACGCCGTTCCTGCCGTCCACCTGGGAGTACGCGAAGACCTACGCCACCGGGCAGCAGACGGTGCACGGCAGCCTGTACTTCATGGGGCGCGTCTACCACAACCTGGTGGAGTACGGGCTGCGCGGAACTCCGGCGTGGTTCTATCTGGTCTTCGCGGCGGTGAAGCTCGCGCCGATCACCGTCCTCTTCGCCGCCGCCGGGCTCGCCGCCGCGATCTTCCAGCGCCGGCCTGCGCACCGCATCGTGCTCGCGTGGCTTTCTGTCTGGTTCCTCGTGCATTCGGTGTCGGGATCGAAGTGGGGCCGCTTCTTCACCGCCGTCTTGCCTGCGTTCCTCCTTCTCGCGGGCTACGGAGCGGCGCTGGCCGTGTCCTGGATGCGGGAACGCCGTCCGGCCTGGGCGAGCGCGGCGGCTGCCGCGGTCGTGGTGCTGCTGGTGGGCGGCGAGGCACGCGCGGCGCTGGCGCATGCGCCGCACTACCGGCTCTACATCAACGCGTTTGGAGGGGGCGACGAGAACGTCGATTGGTTCTTCCCGCACTGCGACTACTTCGACACCGGCTTCCGCGAAGCCATGCAGCAGATCGCGGCGCGGGCCGAGCCCGGCGCCGAGGTGGCGACCGAGATCGACTGGCCCGCCGAGCTGTACGCGGAACGATTTGGCCGCCCCGACCTGCAACAGACGCTGGTGCGAAGGGGGCTCGCCTGCCGCTCGGGTCAGCCCTGCTACGTGGTCGTCCAGATCGGACGGCTCTACTTCCTCAACGCGGACGCGGTGCGGTCGCTCGCGCACCGCGAGCCGTGGACCACGGTGCAAGTCCGGGGAGAGGACGTCGTCAAGGTGTATCGCCTTCCCCCCGGAGAGTCGCCGTTCCCCGACGAGAACTCGCCTGCGCAGGCGCGCCGGCGGCTGTGAACGAGGCGCGCATGGCGAAGCTGCAGATGGACGATCTGGTGGTGGGGACCGGCCCGGAAGCGAAGACGGGGCAGACGGTTTCGGTGCACTACACGGGCTGGCTCACCGACGGGAAGAAGTTCGACTCGTCCAAGGACCACGGACAGCCGTTCTCGTTCGCGCTGGGCCGCGGCCAGGTGATCCAGGGTTGGGACGAGGGCGTCGTCGGGATGAAGGTGGGCGGCCGGCGCAAGCTGACCATCCCGCCCGAGATGGGCTACGGCAAGCAGGGGTTCCCGGGAGCCATCCCGCCCGACTCGACGCTCATCTTCGAGGTGGAGCTGCTCGGCACCCGGTAGGGCCGCGCGGGCGCGTCAGAGCCGAGCGCACTTTTGCGACGGCTCGTGCAAGGGTTTTACCTTCAGCTCCACGATCCTGCCGGTCGCCTCGTCGAGCGTGAGCTCCAGCTCCTGCGCGTCCTTGGTGCACGTCAGACGGAACGCACCCTCCCTGGCACCGTCCCCGGGTCCGGCGGCGCCGAGCTGGCAAGGACCGTGGGCGGTGAGCTGCTTTCGCGCCGAGCCCGAGTCGAGCGACGGCGCGAACGTCTGCCGCGCGTAGGCGTCGTCCCAGTGGAGCGTGAGCGCCACGGCGCGCTCCGCGGCGTGCCGCAGCCGTGGTCCGGGCGGAATCGACGGCTTCAGCTCCAGGTGCTGGATGAGAGGCGACGCCTCGGGCGTCAGCGTGAGATAGGCCTCGAGCGTCCCGCGCTCGCAGGACAGCGCCTGCCTCCCGCGCAGCGCGTTCTCCGCCTCGAGCTGGCCGGTCCGGCACGCGCCCAGCTTGGCGTGGAGCCCGGCGAGCTCCGCCTTCAGCTCGTCGGGCGTCTCGTAGTACCAGGCGGTCCGATCGAAGCGCGCCTGCGCCAGCGCGGGATCCCACTCTTCGAGGAGCGCGGCCACCGCTTGCGTTGCCTGCGACAACTCGGGGGCCGGCCGCACCTGCCTCTCCGGGATGGCCCCCTTCTGCGCGAGCAGCACCAGGGCGGGCCAGGGGTCGGGCGCCGTGTAGGTCAAGTTCGTCGCGCCCACCAGGGCCACGCCGCGCTCCGGAAGCAGCGCGATGACCGAGCCGAACCCGGGCAGGCCGCCGCCGTGCGAAACGATGCGATCGAAATCGCAGCTCTCGTGCGCGCCGAACCCGTATCCGTAACCTCGGGCGCGGGCCCGCAACGGGTCGCCGGGCGCGACCTCCAGGCTCGCGTGCCGGGCAGGCTGCTGCATCTCGCGACGCGAGGCGCGGCTCAGGGGGCCGGTCTCCGCGTCGTCGCGCGGCGGCCACGCGTCGAGCTGGAACGCCGCGTAGCGGGCCAGATCGCGCATCGAGGTGTACAGGCCTCCCATCGCCGCGTAGGCGCCGTCGCCGAGCTGTGGCTCTTCGCGCAGCCCGCCGGCGAGCTCGGGTGCGGTTGCCGAGGCGCGGTGCCCGTACCCGACCGCGAGCCGCGCGGCAGGCACGTCCTGCGCCCGCCAGACGGTCGCGCTCATCCCCAGCGGCTTGAGCACGTGCTCCGCCAGATCGTCCTGGACGCGCTGCCCGGAAACGCGTTGCACCAGCGCGCCGAGCAGGGCGAAGCCGGTGTTCGAGTACTCGTAACCAATCCCCGGAGCGCGAGAGAAGGAGAGCCCTCGCGAGAGCATCCGCTGCAGCTCCTCGCCGCTCATCCCGAGCTGCAGGTCGCCCCACGGATTGTCCTCGGGAAAACCGGCCGAATGGGAGAGCAGTTGGCGGACGGTGATGCGCGGCGAATCGCGCGTCGGATACCGTAGCCGCGCCAGCTCGGGGAGGTACTTCTCCGCGGGATCGTCCAAGGACAATTTTCCGGCGTCGCGGAGGCGCAGGACCGCGATGGCTGTGAAGCTCTTGGTGAGCGATGCGATGCGGAAGACGGTATCGAGATCGGCCGGCTGCCCCTGGCCCAGCTCGCGCACTCCCCACGACTTCGACCAGCGCACCTCGCCGTCGACCACGAGCGCCACAGCCATCCCCGGAGGCTTGCGCGCGGCGAACTGCTCGTCGAATACCGCCTCCACCTCGGAAAGCGCCTCGGAAAGCTTGCGCGCGCGGTCGTGGGGGTCGGCGAAGGCCGCGCCGGGCAAAGGCCGCTCGAGCGGTGCGGCGGGCGCTGGAGGCGGCTGCGGCGGCGGACGCCTGGCGCCAGCGCAACCGGCGGTGAGAATCAGGAGGGCGAGGCGTAGGCGGCCGCAGGTCATGGCACGGATTCCTGGAAGGCGAGTGGATGCAGCTCAGACCCAGTCGCGGCCCTCGCCGCGGATCCACTCCGCGAACAGCCTGACGCCGTCGCGCAGGGGCGTGCGAGGAGCATAGCCGAGCAGTCTTCCCGCGTGCGTCACGTCCGCGCTGGTGAGCGGCATGTCGCCGAGCTGCGCGGGCTTCAGGTCCAGCTCGGCGCGGACCCCCAGCGTATCCTCGAGCAGCGCGATCAATTCGCGCAGGCTGGTGGTTTGCGCGCCGCCGAGGTTGACGATCTCGTGGCGGGACAGCGGCACGGAGAGCGACGCCACGACGCCGGCGACGATGTCGTCGATGTACGTGTAATCGCGCCGGCTGGAGCCGTCGCCGAAGAAGGGCAGCGTCTGCCCGGCGAGCATGCGGCGGGCGAACTTGTGGATCGCGAGGTCGGGCCGCTGCCGCGCGCCGTACACGGTGAAGAACCGCAGCGAGATCGCCTCGAGTCCGTAGAGGTTGCGCCAGGTGGAGACGAGCTGCTCGCCCGCCGCCTTGGACGCGGCGTAGGGGCTGAGCGGCGAGTCGATCCGCGCGGTCTCCTGGAAGGGAGGCGCCGCGTTCGCGCCGTACACGCTCGACGAGCTGCCGAAGACGAACCGCCGCACGGAAGCCGTGCGCGCCGCCTCCAGCAGCACGGCGGTGCCGCGGACGTTCACGTCCATGTACTCGGCGGGCCGTTCCAGGCTGGGTCGCACGCCCGCCAGAGCCGCGAGGTGCACGATGCATTCGGGGCGCGCGTCGCGGAAAGCGCGCTCCACCGCCTGCGGGTCGCGGATGTCGGCCTGGAACAGCCGCAGCCCGCGCGCGAGCAGCGGTTCGAGCGCACGTCGCTTCACCCGCTCCGGATAGAACGGGTCGAAATTGTCGATCGCGGACACCTCGTCGCCGCGCGCGAGCAGGCGCGCGCACAGGTGCGAGCCGATGAACCCCGCGCCTCCGGTGACCAGCACCCGTCTCACGCGACCTGCTTCAGCGCCGGCGCGCCCGAGCCCCACTTGCGTTGCCAGAGGAGGAACATGGCCAAGGTCCAGAGTGGCTTGCGCAGGTCGGCATCGCCCCGCAGGTGCCGCTGCAGCATCGCCTGCGCGGCGCGCGGCTCGAACAGGCCGCCGCGTCGCAGCTCGGCTTCGGAATAGAGGTCCTCGAACAGCGGGCGCAGCGGCCCGCGGATCCAGGCCGCCACCGGGATGCCGAATCCCTTCTTCGGGCGGCGCAAGATCTCGCCGGGCACGATGCCGCGCAACGCGCGCTTGAGCAGCACCTTGGTCCGCGTGAGCGAGAGCTTGAGCCGCCACGGGAGCCGGGCGGCGAACTCCACCACGTGGGTGTCGAGG
>JBJMQJ010000075.1:0-4534 GCA_045802765.1 Myxococcales bacterium | reverse complement strand
GATCTGACGTACCTGTACTGCGTGGTCCAGCGCGAGAAGGCGCCCGCCCTCGCGCGCGCTCCGCGCGGCCTGCCAGGGACGGGCGCCCCCCGGGCCATCGACGCGGGCGGCGGCCTGTGGCTCGTCGCCTCCGACGCTCCCGCCGCCGGATACGGCGAGAGCTCGATCGAGCGCGGTCTTTCGGATCTCGCCTGGGTTTCCGAGCGCGCGCTGCCGCACGAGGCGGTGATCGAGTTCGTCGGAAGGTCCGGCACGGTCCTCCCCATGAAGCTCTTCACCCTGTTCCGCAGCGACGAGCGCGCGCTCGCCCACGTCGCCGGCCAGCGCAAGCGCATCGATCGCCTGCTGGAACGGCTCGCAGGTCGCGAGGAGTGGGGGGTGCGCCTGCTGCTCGACGAGCCGCGCGCCCTCGAGCGCGCGGCCGCCGGCGCCCGGGGGGAGGCGAAAGGCGCTTCGGGCACCGCGTTCCTGCTGCGCAAGAAGAAGCAGCGCGATCTCTCCCGCGAGGTGATCGAGAGAGGCGGCGAGCGCGCCGCCGCGCTGTTCGACGAGCTGTCGCGGCGGGCCGACGACGCGCGCCGCCGTGCACCGCCCCCCGGACCCGCCGGTCGCCGGGTCCTGCTCGACGCCGCCTTCCTGGTGCGCCGCGCCCAGGCGAAGCCGTTCCAGGCCGCTGCGCGCAAGGCGGGCGCGCGCCTCGAGCGCGACGGATACGAGCTGACGCTCTCCGGGCCCTGGCCGCCCTACAACTTCGTGGCGGAGTCCGCGTGAGGCGGCGCGAAGAGCAGGCCATGGAGGTCCTCGAGGGAGCCGACCAGTCGCTCCTCGAGGTCATCGATCACGTGCTCAACAAGGGCGTGGTGGTGAGCGGCGAGGTGATGCTCGGAGTCGCCGGAGTGGACCTCGTGTACCTGCGGCTCTCCGCTCTGCTCTGCGCGTCCGATCGCGTGCAAGCGCGCGCGAGGAAGAAGTGAGCCCTCGCCTCAACGTCTATGCCCTGTCCGCCGAGCCGCCGGAGCGCGAGGTGCGCGGCGCGCTGGGCGAACCGGTGCGGGCGCTGCGTGCGGGATCCTTCTTCGCGCTGGCCGGCGAGGTGGACGGAGCCCCGGAGCTGAGCGAGGACGCCGTGCGCGCGCACGACGCGGCGGTGCGGCGGCTCGCGCTGGTGTGCCCGGCGCTGCTGCCCGTCCGGTTGGGATCCGTCGTGGACGAGCTGGACTTCTCCGCGCGCGAGTCCGAGCTTCTCGAAGCCTTGGAGCTGGTCCGCGGCCGCGAGCAGATGACGTTGCGGGTGTACGGCGAGCCGCAGCCGGCGGATCGGGAAAGCGGCACCGCCTACCTCGAGTCCCTGCGGCGGTCGCATTCGATCCCGGCGCTCGATCCGCTCCGCTCGGCGCTCGGTCCGCTGGTGCACGCGGAACGGACCGAGCCGCACGACGGGCCGCTCATCGCCAGCGTCTATCACCTGATCGATCGCGGAACCGCGGCGGAGTACCTGCGGGCGGTGGCGGGCGTGGCGCTCGCCGTGCGCGTCGCGCCCAGCGGCCCCTGGCCGGCCTGGTCGTTCGCTCCGGAGGCGCTGCGATGAAGGAAACTGATGTGGTCGCTTTACAACTCAGGGAGCTCGAATCGCTGCGCAAGGAGCTGCGGCGCCATGCGCAGCCGCCGCGCTGGAACGTCGATCCGAAGGACGTGCAAAAGTCGGTGGTGCGCCTGGTGCTGGCGCTGGTCGAATTCTTGCGCAAGCTCCTCGAGCGGCAAGCGATCCGGCGGATGGAGTCGCGGACGCTCACCGCCGAGGAGACGGAGAAGATCGGCCAGGCCCTCATGAAGCTGGAGGAGACGGTCCAGCAGCTCGCCCGCCAGTTCGGCTTGAACCCCGAGGAGCTGAACCTCGACCTCGGACCCCTCGGCCGCCTGATCTAGCCTGCGAAGGGTCTAATCGGCGATCGCGGCGTAGACGAGCTGGCGGAACAGCTTGCGGTAGTAGACCCGCGCCCCGGGCGCCTGGGTCATGAGGATGCCGATCAGCTCCTCCTGCGGATCGATCCAGAAGTACGTCCCCGAGGCGCCGCCCCAGGTCACCTCGCCGGCGCGGCCGGGGACGGAGGCGAGGCCGTCCTCGCGGCGGACGGCGAATCCGAGCCCGAACGTGTAGCCCTTCACCCCGAGCAGCGTCTCGCCGGGCGAGGGCCCAGCGTCGAGCAGGTTGCCGAGGTGATCGGACGTCATCAGGATCACCGTGGATCGGCTGAGGAGCCTCACCCCGTCCAGCTCTCCTCCGTGGAGGAGCATCTGGCAGAAGCGCAGGTAGTCGGACGCGGTCGAGACCGCGCCCGCGCCGCCGGAGTCGTTCTTCGGCGGGGCGAGCACGTCGATCGGGCTGCTGGGCTGGCCGGTCGCCGGATCGATGGGGAAGCCCTGCGCGAGCCGCCCCGCGCGATCCTTCGACACGAAGAAGGCGGTGTCCGCCATCTGCAGCGGCTTGAAGATGCGCGCGTCGAGGAACTCTCCCAGCCGCTTCCCCGAGACGACCTCGACGATCCGGCCAAGCACGTCGGTCGACAGGCCGTACTCCCAGGTGCGCCCCGGCTGGTGCGCGAGCGGCGCGGCGGCCAACGCGTCCACCTCCTCGGCCGGAGTCAGGTCGCGGTACGCATGGAGCGAGTCGGGACGGACGATACCGCGCTTTCCATACGCCTCCTTGACCGGCGCGTTGGAAGTGCTGAACGCGTAGGCGAGGCCCGACGTGTGCCGGAGCAGGTCGTAGACGGTAGGCGGCGGAGACGCCGGGACGATCTCATAGGCGAGCTTGCCGGCGGCCGGGTCCGCCTTCGCGGCGCTTACCTGCACCTTGGCGAATGCGGGCAGGTATTTCGAGACGGGATCGCCGAGGACGATGCGGCCCTCCTCGACGAGCATCATGGCCGCGACCGACACGAACGGCTTGGTCATCGAGTAGACGCGGAAGATCGCGTCCTTGCCGAGCGGCGCGCCGCTTCCCGGGTCGCGCGCGCCGACCGCCTCGAAATAGGCGACCTTCCCCTTGCGCGCGACGAGCGCAACCGCGCCCGGCAACTTCTTTTCCTCGATCTCCGCGCGCAGCTTCTGCCCGATGCGGGCCAGACGGGCGGAGGAGAGGCCGACCTCCTCGGGCGCAGCGGACGGGATCGTTTCCGCGGACAGCGCGGGAGAGAGCAGCAAGAGGGCCGCGAAGAGGGCGGATGCGCGAGTCACGGAGGTCCCTCCGGGCCGACGACGCCGCCGACGCTAGCACGGCTCAGCCCTGCACGGCCTGAGGCGGACGGAGCAGAGCGCGCAAGGACTGCAGCGTGTCCGCGTCGACCGGCTTCTTGTCGGTGCGCCAGCGCGCGATGCGCGGGAACCGCACCGCGACCCCGCTCTTGTGCCGCGACGACTCGGCGATGCCCTCGAAATGGAGCTCGAACACGTGCAGCGGCTCCACCTGGCGAACCGGTCCGAATCGCGCCAGCGTGTGCTGCCGGATCCACCGGTCCAGCCGATCCAGCTCTTCGTCGGTGAGCCCCGAGTACGCCTTCGCGACCGGCAGCAGCTCGCCTCCGTCCCACACCGCGAACGTCATGTCGGTCAGCACGTTGGCGCGCCGGCCGTTCCCGGGCTGCGCGTACACGAGCACCGCGTCGATGCTGTACGGGTCGATCTTCCATTTCCACCAGTCGCCGCGCGGGCGGCCGCTGCGGTACGGGGAGTCGCGGCGCTTGAGCATCAGTCCCTCGACGCCGCGCTTTCGCGCCTCGGATCGGAGCGCCGCGAGCGCTTCCCAGCTTTCGCCCGCGACCTCCTCCGACAGCACCAGCCGATCGCCGCGGCCCGCGACGAGCCGCGAGAGAAGCGCGCGCCGCTCCGCGAGCGGCGCGGCGCGCAGGTCGCGCCCCTCCAGCTCGAGCAGGTCGTACGAGACGAACGCCGCCGGCGCCTCGGCCAGGATCGCGGGCGTGAGCTTCTGGCGCCCGATCCTCCGCTGCAGGACCGAGAAGGGCAGCGGCGCTCCTCCCGCATACGCCAGCACCTCGCCGTCCAGGACCGTGCCGTCGGGCAGCGATTCAGAGACGGCGCGCAGATCCGGGAACCGGTCGGTGATCAGCTCCTCGCCCCGGGACCAGAGCCACGCGCTCCCGCCGCGCCGGACCAGCTGCGCCCGGATGCCGTCCCACTTCCACTCGGCCTGCCAGCCGGCGCGGTCGCCCAGCGCCGCAGGCGGCTGTTCCAGCGGCGAGGCGAGGAAGAACGGATACGGCCGCGAGAGATCGGCGTCGTGCACGTCACCCGCCACCAGGTGCGCGAAGCCTTCCGGGGTGGGCTGCCAGGCCCCCATCAGGCGATGCGCGACGACTGCCGGGTCGAGACCCGCGTGTTGCGCCAGCGCCCGCACCGCGAGCGTCCGCGAGACGCCGACGCGCAGCTCGCCGGTGAGGAGCTTGTTCAGGAGGAAGATCTCCCGCAGCGGCATCGAGCGCCACAAGGAGAGCACCGCCTCGCGCTTGTAATCCTC
>JBJMQJ010000007.1:0-3308 GCA_045802765.1 Myxococcales bacterium | reverse complement strand
GTCACGGTCACGGCCGAGGCCGAGCGCGAAACCGACCAGGTCATCAACGACCTGCTCGGCAAGGACGTGTCGGCCCGCTTCAAGTTCATCATGGAGCGCGCCGGTGAAGTGCAGGAGCTGGACGTCTAGGCGGTTGCAGGCGGGGCGCGTCGAGCTCCTTCACGATCCGAGCCGGGTTTCCTGCCACCACGGTCCGCGGAGGGACGTCCTTGGTCACCACCGCGTGCGCGCCGACGATCGCCCCCTCGCCGACGGCGATTCCGCCGAGCAGCGTCGCGCCTTCGGCGATCCAGACGTCGTCGCCCACCGTCATCTGGCGCAGATCCTCGAGCGGCGCAGCCTCGTCGCGGCGGGCGACGGGATCGAGCGGATGTCCCGGGTCGGACGAGAGGACCACGTTCGCGGCGACGGTCACGTACCGGCCGAGCCGGATCCCGAGGCCGGCCCGCAGCACGACCCGGGAACCCAGGTAGACGCCGTCGCCGATCTCGATGCGCGCCTTGCCCGGAGCGTTCCGCGCACCCTGAAACGTCGTGCGGGCGTTGATGCGCCAGTCGGTGCCCAGCACGAGCGCGCAATTGTCCACGAACGGAAGCTTCGACTCGGGCGTCAGCTCCAGGCGGCCGCCTTCGCCGGCGCTCTGGCAGAGGAGCTCGAAGAGAGGCTGGTAGTAGAGCAGCCGCGCCAGCTCGTAGAAGACGCCGCGCCGGAGCGACCGCTCCGCGAGAAGCAGCCGATGGAACGGCGTCGGCTTCAGGCGCGCGTGCAGGATCCCCCGCACCGCGTCGCGGAGGCGGCGGCTGCGGCGCAGCCGGGCGCGGAGGAGCGCGACGGGATCCACGCCATGCAGATAGGCATTCGCCCGTACGGCGGCAGGCTTGCACCGCGCCGCGGCGTGTGCTTCTGAACGCGTCCATGTACGTGCGCCAGCTGAAGCTCGGGCCGATGGAGAATTTCGTGTACCTCGTGGGCGCCGACGGCGCGCGCGAGACGGCCATCGTGGACGCGGCGTGGGACGTCGGAACGGCGCTGCGCGCGGCCGAGGAGGACGGCCGGGTCGTCACCGACGCCCTGGTCAGCCATCACCACTTCGATCACGTCAACGGGCTGCCGACGCTGCTCGCCGCGCGCGGAGTCCGGGTGCACGCGCACGTGGCGGACGTGCCCCGCCTGGCGGCCGAGCTGCGGAACGAGGTGAGCCCGCTGCGCGGCGGCGATGCGGTCGAGGTCGGACCGCTCCGCATCCGCGCCCTGCACACGCCCGGACACACTCCGGGGTCGACCTGCTGGCATGTCGAGGGGGCGGAGGGTGGCCTCTTCTCCGGCGACACCGTCTTCGTCAACGCCTGCGGACGCTGCGACTTGTCGGGCGGCGACCCGGAGCAGATGTACGAGAGCTTGAGGCGCATCTCGCAGCTCGATCCCGCGCTCAAGCTCTATCCCGGGCACGACTACGGCGACGTGCCCGTCTCCAGCATCGCCCGCGAGCGGGAGAAGAACCCCTACTTCGCGCGGCTCGAGTCGTTGCCGCAGTTCGTCGGCTACCGCATGCGGCCGAAGAAATAGCCCTTCACAATTCTTCGGCGACGCGGCGCAGGACCGAAGGCGCGTCGTCCTCGACGATGCCTCCGTGGCACGGGATCAGGCGCTGCAGGCCGGGCCGGCCGGCGAGGCGCAGCAGGTGCTCGCGAAAGACGGCGCGGTCGCCGATGATGAACCACCGCGCGATGGGCGTCACGCGCGGGCGTCCGCTGACGCCGAGCACGCGAAACAGGAACCCGCCCACTCCTGGCCGGTGCGGGACGTTCATCAGCGCATCCCCGAAGAAACAGAGCGACACGCGCCCGGCGCTTCGCACCGAGACCACCGCTTCGTCGACCTTGGTGCCGCCGAGAGACTCCACCGATACGTCGGGATCGCGGGGAGCGTCGTTCCAGCCGCCCTCGACTGGGACCATCTCCTCCACGCGCTTTCTCGATCCCTCTCCCGCGAGCACGCGCAACTGCGGATAGCGCTGCTTGAACGCGGCGATGTCCAGCCGGTGGTAGCCGTTCGGGACCAGCAGGAAGGACGGCTTTCCGAACGCGTCCACCTCGCGCATCGCTTCTTCGCTCAGCGGAACGCCGTTCATGAGGAGCAGCCGTCCGTCGCCGAGACGCGCGATGCACATCCGGCGCGAAAGCTCGCCGGCGGGCATGCGGATGGTGCCCTCGACGGCCCACAGGTTCGGCTCCAGCTTCTGCAAGGGGCCGTGGGGTAGGACGGTCCAAGGACGCTGCATCGGCCTGTCTTACCACTGCGTCCCGCCCTGAACGCCAGAGGGGCCGGCGGGGAGGGCCTCCACGGGCGGACCGGAGACGAGGATGTGGCGGAGCGTCAGCGCGACGACGCCGAGCGAGACGAGGCCCCATCCCACGCCCCACACGACGGCCGGGATGTACGTGGCGCGCGCCAGGGCCTCGGCATCGCTCGGTCCGCGCGACGCGAAGTGCAGCAGATCGTCCTTGATGTCGTACAGCGCGTACGAGACGCTGAAGGTGGCGAGGAAGACGAGCAGCGCCCTGCGCAGCAGCGACGGGCCGTAGCGCGCCGCGATCGCGAGCGCGATCGCCGCGCCGCCCACGAAGAGCAGGGTGAATCCGTCGCGGACCCAGAGGATGGCGACCAGGCCGGTCCAGGCGGCGAGCGCGAGCAGAGGCCAGCGCCCCGTGCGCGAGCGGGCCGCGAGCCAGAGGAGCACGCATCCCGAGACGGTCGACCCGACGTATCCGGCGCTGGAGACGACGATCTGCCGCCAGATCGAGGGCACCATGCGGCCGATCGTCATGCCCGCCTCGTTCGGCTTCACCTGGATGCTCTCCACCGAGCCACCCGTGAGAAGCGTCGCGACCGCGTGGCCGCTCTCGTGCATCAGCACGACCAGCAGGCGGAAGGGCCACAACGGCCAGGCCGTCCAGAAGACGAGCCCCGCGACGAAGCTGACCGCCAGCGCGACCAGCAGCGGCGTGTCCAGATGATGGGCAGTGCGGTCCACGGATCGAGCATAACGCGAGAGGCCCTCGGCGTCCTCGCGCCACGAATCTCTTCGTCCGCTTGACGCCGTCCGCCCGGCGCTCTAGAGCCCGGAAATGCACGACGAGCTGCTCGTCGTCGGGACGCTGCACACGCAGGACCCGACGCGGCCGCGCGCGCAGGCAGCGCTGATCCGCGGCGGCCGGTTCGCCTGCGTGGGCACCCGCGACGAGTGCGAAGAGCGCGCCTCGTCGTCCGTCCGGTTCATTGAGCTGGGCGCAGGCTGCGCCACCCCG
>JBJMQJ010000074.1:0-8800 GCA_045802765.1 Myxococcales bacterium | reverse complement strand
GGCCGTCGAGCGCGACAAGCGCACCGGGTACATGTACGCAGCGCAGCTGCAGGCCGGCTTGCTCGAGGCCGAAGTGGCGGCGGAGGCGGATCGATTCGCGCGGTCCTGGGTACCGCCTCGGCTGGTGCGGGCGGCACGGGAGTTGCGAGCGGCCTGTTCCGCCGCCGGGCTCCTGCCCGTGGTGGTCTCGGCGAGCCCGCTCCCCATCGTCCGGGCCGCCGCGCCGCTGGCCGGCTTCAGCGAGCTCGCCGGGATCGCGGTGCGCGTCCGGAACGGCCGCTTCACCGACGAGGTGCTCGACCCGGTCACCTACGCCGAGGGCAAGGTGCAGGCGGCCTCCCGTTTCGGCCCCCTGATCGTGGCCTGCGGAGACTCCCTCACCGGCGACCTGGCGCTCCTCTCCGCCGCCCGCATCTCCGTCGTCGTCGCCCCCGTAACCGGCAGCCCCCTCTGCACCGAAGCCCTCCGCCGCGGCTGGTACATCCTCCACGAGGGCGACTGACAAACCACCGCGAAGAGCGCGAAGCTCGCGAAGGAGTTTTTTCAAACGAGAGACTTCGCGCGCTTCGCGCTCTTCGCGGTGATCTCTCAGCCGCTTTCGCGGGCGAGGGAAGGGGCGATGGGCTCGGGGTCTTCGTCGCGGGAGGGTTCGACGCGGGTGACCTGGAGAGGGGTCGGGGTGAGGCCCAGCCGGCCGGCGGCGTCGACCGCGGTGGCGGAAGGGAAGCGGAGGATGAACTCGCTGCCCTCTCCGAGGCGGCTCTGCACCTCGATGCTGCCGCCGTGCGCCTTCACGATCCGCTGCGAGATGGCCAGCCCCAGGCCGGTGCCCTTCGACTTGGTCGTGTAGAAGGGAATGAAGATGCGGTCCTTCGCCTCTTCCGGGATGCCCGCGCCCGTGTCGGCGAATCGCACCTCGACCTGATCGGCCGCGTAGCGCGGCGACGAATCCGAGAGCCCCAGCTCGAGCGGCTGGCGCGGCCGCCGCGTGCGGACCACCAGGCGGCCCCCGTCGGGCATCGCTTGCACGGCGTTGAGGGCCAGGTTGATGAATACCTGCTTGAGCTGCTCCGCATCGCCCAGGATGCGCGGCAGCTCGGCCTCCAGCGAGAGCTCGAGCCGCACGTTGGGCGGCAGCGATCCCTCGATGAGCTTCACCGTGCGCGAGAGGACCTCGTTCAGGTCGGTGGGAGTGAGCTTCTCGCTGGCTCCCGGGCTCATCGGCCGCGAGTAGTCGAGGAACTGCGCCACCACGCCGTCGAGGCGGTTCACCTCCTCGACGATGATCTGCAGGATCTCCGCGTCTCCCTCGCGCAGCGACGCGGGGTCGAGGTATTGGGCAGCGCCCTTGATCGCCCCCAGGGGATTGCGGATCTCGTGCGCCAGTCCGGCCGCCATCTCGCCGAGCGCGGCCAGGCGATCGCGCTCCTTCATGCGCTCGTAGAGCCGGCTGTTCTCGATGGTGATGGCGGCCTGCTCGCCCACCTGCAGCATGGCGGCCAGCTCGTCGGAGGCGAACGCTTCCGGCACGCGGTCGTCGAGCAGGCAGAGGAAGCCGACCGCCCGCTGGCCCGCGACGAGCGAGATGGTCACCCCGGCGCGCATCGCCGCCATCGCCGCGCCCAGCTCCGACAGGCGCGAGCGCTCCTCGGCGAGCGCTTCCGCGCGCGGGTCCCGCTCGGCCGGCGTGCGCCCCTCCTCCTCGTCGGGAAGGAGCTGCCGCAGCTCGGCCAGGCGGCGCTCGACCAGCTCCACCAGCTGCGCCTTCTGTCCGGCCTGGGCGCTTTGCACCAGCGCGCGAGCAGTGGCCGCGTCGATGTACGGCGCGGGCGCCGGCCCGCGGTGGTCCAGGCGGCGGTATCCCAGGCCGTCGTCGCTCAATAGATACAGCGACGCGTGCGTCACCCGGCGAGTCTCGTAGATGCCGTCCAGCATGACCTGGCCGAGCTGCCGGACGTCGACCACGCTCGCCATCCGCGTGCGCAGCGTTTGCAGCGCCTGCACCAGCTGGAAGCGCTCGGCGAAGAACAGCGCCAGCACGCGCTCCTCGACCTTCGCCTTGAGCGGCTCGAAGAGGATGAGGATGACGAAGGAGGCGACCAGCGTGTTGAAGAGGAACAGCCCGACGCTGCCGCCGCCGGTCCAGCGCACGAGCAACCCGTAGATCGCCGCCAGCACGACTCCCACGCTGGCCAGCACGACGATCTTGCCGAGCAGCTCGTTGAGATCGAGCAGGCGGTGGCGCTGGATGGTCTGCGAGAGGAAGTACAGATAGATGGTGAGCGCGACGTTGGCGAATGGCGGAGGTGGCCACCCGGCGAGGCGGATGAGCAGCTCGCCGAAGGTGAGGCCGACGCAGAGGGCCGCGCCCACCCACAGGTAGAACAGGCGCGCGCGCTCGGTGCGGCTGGCCGCCCGGCGCATCCGGGCGTAGAGGAGCGAGACGGCCGCGGTGAGCTGCAGGAACACCGCGCTGGCGACGGTGATGCGCACCCACGGAAGCAGCGCGATGGGGGAAAGCGCCAGGGCGAGCGTCACGATGCCCGAGGCGGTGCCCAGCCTGCGCAGGCCCAGCGCGCGGCCTGCGTCGCCCTGGAACTCGACCAGGAAGCCGAGGACGGCGCTGGGCACGAAGCCCGCGGCGACGAGGGTCAGCCGCAGCGGCCAGGCGACGTGCAGGATCCCGTCGAGGAAGTCCCCCAGCTCGTACACGAGCAGCGCGACGTTGAGCAGCGCGAACGCCGTCCACAGGCGCGTCCGGCCCTTGCGCAAGAGCATCGCGAGCGCCAGCGCCAGGGTGACGATGGCGGCGAGCAGCGCGCTCTGCGTCCGTGCGTCCACGCTCCCGAGGGTAACACGCGACAGCCTCCCATTCAGTCGTGGAATGCAGGGCGTTCCGCGCGCGGTTCCCGAACTGGACTCCGCCCAGCGCGGGTGCCACAGTTCCCTACCTTCCTGAACGCGCCATGCCCGCCTCCAGAACGGTCCTGTTGCTCGGCCTCGTGTCGCTCGGCGCCGTTGCGCTGCGCGCAGAAACTTCCGCGGCCCCCGAGCAGGAGGCCGCGGCGGTTCCGGCCTACGGAGACGCCGAGCTGGCTCCGTACTACGAAGCCGGCCCGCTGAAACGCGCGGCCGCGGAGCTGCAGGCGGGGCGGCCAGTCCAGGCGCTCAGGCTGATTCCCAGGAAGGCCGACGGTTTCGCGAGCCGCTGGCTGCGCGCGCTCGCGCTGCGGGCCGCGAACCAGCCGCGGGCCGCTCGCGCGGCCTTCGAAGAGCTCGCGGCGGGCGGCGGCCCGCTTTCGGACCGGGCGCTGCACCTCGCCGCGCTGAGCGCCATCGACGGAGGCGAGGCCGCCGCCGCAGACCGGCTACTGGCGCAGATCCCGGCGCGCTACGTCGACGCCGACCAGGCGCTGCTCGAGCGGGCCCGCCAGCTGGAGAAGGCGCACGCGGCGGGCCCGCGCCTCGCGGCCCAGGTGGAGGAGGTGCTGGAGCCGATCTTCGGCGGGAAGGTGCGGGCGGACGTCGCCACCGCCCACCTGCTGGCCGGTGATGCCCAGCTGGCGGCGGGCGCAAAAGAGAAGGCGCGCGCGCATTGGCGCGCCGCCTGGCTCGACCACGCGCTCTCGCCCGCGGCCGACTCGGCGCGCGCGCGGGAGCGGCAGCTGGGTCCCGGCGAGCCGATTGCGCCGGTGAAGCTCGTGCGCCGCGCCGAGGTGCTGCTCGACGCGCATCGCAACCGCGAGGCGCTCGACCAGCTCGCGCGCATCAAGATCCCCTCGCTCTGCCACGGCGGTTGCCCCGGCGACCGCACGCCGGCGGCGCTGCTCAAGGAGGCCCTCTCGTTGCTCGCTCCGGGCGGGCTCCCGGCGGAGCATCAGCCGACCGCGGAGGACGTCTCGCGCGCTCCGCTGGATCCCGCCGATCCGCTCGCCTGCCGCGCGGGGCTCGCCCGCGGCCGCGCGCTGCGCAAGGAACGCGACTATGGCAAGGCGCGCGCCGCGCTCGCCCCGGTGGTGCTGCGCTGCGCTGATCCCGATCTGAGAGCGCGCGCCTTGTACCTGCTCGCGCAGCTGCAGACCATGGCGCAGGACGCCCAGGTCGCCTCGCTCTGGGAAGCGCTGCACCGGAGCTTTCCCGGATCGACGCTCTCCGACGACGCGGTGTTCGCGCAGGCCCTGGCCCGGCGCCGCGCGGGCGACTACGCCGGCGAGCGCGTGTTCCTGCACGACATCGTCGAGCACCACCCGGACAGCGATCTGAAGACGGAGGCGGAGTTCCGCCTCTTCTGGTCCCACTTCGTGGAGGGCCACCCGCGCCAGGGCGTGATCTTCCTCGACACGCTGGCCGCGCACCCGGACGCGGACGGCGCCGAGGAGGAGCGCGCGCGGTACTGGCGCGCGCGCGCGCTGCTCGAGCCGGACGACGGGGAGAGCGAGGCGGCGCGCGCCGCCGCGCGGGAGGCGGCCCGCGCCGATCTGATCTGGCTGGTCGAGCTGAGGCCGCTCACCTACCACGGGCTGCTCGCGCGCGGCCGGCTGGCGCAGGTGGACCCGGACCGGCTGCGCGCCCTGGAGCAGGAAGAGACGCCGCGCATCGAGGCGCTCCTGCGCTCGCGGGCCCCGCTACGGGCCTTCGCCCTGGCGCGCGACCCGCACCTGCTCGCCGCGATCGAGCTGTTGCGGCTGGGCATGAAGGCGGAGGCGGCGCGCGAGCTCCTCGCGGTCGACCGCGCCCCGGCCCGCGCGCGGGGGGCCGAGGGGGAGGAAGCGCTGGTCCTGCTCGCCGACCTCTCCGCGCGCGCCGGCGACCTGCGCAACGCGCACGCCCTCATCCGCACGGAGCTGCGCGGCCTGTTGCGGCGGACCTCGGAGCCGCTCGCGCTGCGCGCCGCGGGGCTGGCGTACCCGCTCGCCTTCCGCGAGCAGATCGCCAAGGCGGCTCAGCGCGCTTCCATCCCGGCCGATCTGCTGCAGGCCCTGATGCGGGAGGAGAGCGCGCTCGACCCGGCCGCCCTGTCGTCGGCGGGCGCGCTGGGCCTAACCCAGCTCATGCCCTCGACGGCGCGCAGCATCGCGCAGCGGCTCAAGCTGCCGGGCTACACCACGCAGCGGCTCGTCGATCCCGAGGTGAACATCCGCATCGGTGCAGCCTACCTCGGCGAGCTGTACAAGCGCTTCCACCACCCGGCCCTGGCGCTCGCCTCGTACAACGCCGGCCCCGGAGCGGTGGCGGGTTGGATGAAGGCGCGCGGCGCGCTGCCGCTCGACGCGTTCGTGGAGGAGATCCCGCTCGACGAGACCCGCGCCTACGTGAAGCGGTGCCTGCGCAGTTTCGCCGCCTACCAATACCTCTACGCCCCGGGCCCTTCCCGCGCCCCCCAACTCGGCGAAGAGCTCTCCACTCCCCCTCGCCCCCAACAAGGCAGCCTGAGTTCCCGCGATCCGCGCCGCGGCGCCTGAACAGGCGGGGGAAAATCCACCGCGAAGAGCGCGAAGCTCGCGAAGAAAATTGCTTCCCGGAACCTTCGCGCGCTTCGCGCGCTTCGCGGTGATCCTCGAGCGTTCAGTGGCGTTCGTTGGCTTCGAGGACGCGGAGGATGTTCAGGCCGAGGACCTTGGCCACGTCGGGGCGGGGCATGCCGCGGCGGAGAAGCTCGGAGGTGATCACCGGCAGCTTGCTGACGTCCTCGAGGCCCACGGGGACCATCGGCACGCCGTCGAAGTCGGAGCCGAGGCACACGTGGTCCGCGCCGGCCACCGCCACCATGTGCTCGATGTGATCGATGAGCCGCGAGACCGGCACGTCGGGCAGGTTGGCGGCCTGGAACGCCTTCCGCCGCTCGGACGTCCGCAGATCGCGGGTCCGATTCGCCACGGGCAGCGCGGCCTTTCGGAAGGTGTCGTCCAGGAAGCCGCGCGAGAAGTTCACGCACGCCGCGCCGCCGTTGCGCGCCAGCGCCTTGAGCTGCGCGTCGGTCAGGTTGCGCGGGTGGTTCGCGAGCGCCCGCGAGGACGAATGCGACACCAGCACCGGCCGGGTGGCGGCGCGCAGCGCGTCCCAGAAGAGCGGGTCCGACGCGTGCGCCAGGTCGACGATCAGGCCGAGCTTCTCCAGCTCCGCGATCACGCGGCGCCCGAAAGCGGTGAGCCCCTGTGTCTCCCCGTCGTCGCCCGACGATCCGCCCGCCGGATTGGAATTCGCCCACGTCAGCGTCAGGTACCGCACGCCCTGGAAGGCGAAGACGCGGAGATGGTCGAGCTGCTCCTCCTCGGTCCCCGGGAGGAGCATGTGCGCTCCCTCCACGCCGAGCAGGATGCTGATCGCGCCCCGCCGGGCGTTCTCCCGCACCTCCGCCGCGGTGCGCGAGAGCGAAAGCTCGGCCGGGTGCGCCGCCACGGACTTGCGGATCGCCTCGATCTGCGTCTGCGCCTCGTCGAAGAACTGCTCGGCGCGGAACCTGCCGGGCTGGACGAAGATGGAGAGGAACTGCGCCGAAAGGCCCCCTTCGCGCATGCGCGGGATGTCCTGGTGGTGGTCGCGGTGCGCGACGCCGAGGTCGTACTGCTCGTAGCGCACGGCTTCGGTGAGGTCCGAGTGCGCGTCGACGACCAGCGCGCGGCGGTGGAACTCGAGCTCGTCCGCGGTGGGCGGAGACGGTCTCGTTGCCGTCCTGCAGGCGCAGCAGAGGAGCAACGCGAGCGCGACCCGCATCGATTCAGCGTCCCGCAGGTTGGCGGAGCGGCGCAGGCCGGGTTAGGTTTTTGCCATGGAGGACGAAAGAGGCCGGCTGCGCGCGCTGCCCAGCGTGGACGAGGTGCTCTCGCGGCCCGCGGTGCGCGCGCTCGAGGTCCGCGTCGGGCGCGCCGCCGTGAAGGCAGCGGTCCGGCAGGCGATCGCCGCCGCGCGCGAGCGGATCCTCTCGGGCGCGCCGAACGGTCCGGAAGAGCTGGTCCCGGACCAGGACGTGCTTTCCCGGGCGCAGCGCGAGGCGGCGCCCCGGCTGCGGCGCGTGATCAATGCGACCGGGGTGGTGCTGCACACGAACCTGGGCCGCGCGCCGCTGCATCCCGACGCCGTGGCCCGGGTGGCCGAGATCGCCTCCGGGTACTCGAACCTCGAGCTGGATCTGGAGACCGGGCATCGCGGCCACCGCAGCGCCGCGGTCGAGCCGCTGCTCTGCGAGCTCTTCGGCGCGGAAGCCGCGCACGCGGTGAACAACTGCGCCGGCGCCACCTTGCTGGCGCTGGCCGCGCTGGGCGGGGGAGGGGCCGCGGTCGTCTCGCGCGGCGAGCTGGTCGAGATCGGCGGTGGTTTCCGCGTTCCGGAGATCCTGGCGCAGTCCGGGTGTCGCCTGGTGGAAGTCGGGACCACGAATCGCACCCGTCTCGCCGACTACGCCGCCGCCCTCGACGGGCTTCCCCGCGCGCTGCTCTTGCGCGTCCATCGCTCGAACTTCGCGCTGGTCGGCTTCACCCAGGAAGCGAGCGTGGCGGAGCTGTCCACGCTGGCGCAAGCACGAAGAGTCCCGCTCCTCCACGACCTGGGCAGCGGCGCGCTGCAGCTCCCCGAGGGGCTCTCGGAGACCGCCGCGGCGCGCTCTCTCGCCGACGGCGCCGACCTCGTCCTGATCAGCGGAGACAAGCTGCTCGGGGGTCCGCAAGCGGGCATCCTCCTCGGCCGGCGCGACCTGGTCGAGGCCTGCCGCAAGCATCCGCTGGCGCGCGCGCTGCGCGCCGACCGCATGCTGCTCGCCGCCCTGGAGGCGACGCTACGCCTGTACCGGTCGGGCCGCTCCGGCGAGCTGCCGGTGAACGAAGCGCTCGGCGCCCGCGCCGACCATCTCTCGCAACGCGCGACGCGGCTCGCGCTGGAGCTTTCGCAGCGGGGCGTCGCCTGCACCGTGGTGGAGAGCGAGGGACGGGTGGGCGGCGGCTCGATGCCGCTCGCGCGGCTGCCCGGCTTCGGGGTGGCCGTCCAGGGTGGCCCGGACCTGTTCGACGAGCTGCGGCGCGGCGACCCGCCGGTCATCGCGCTCGTCCGCGAGGATCGGGTAGTGCTCGACGTGCGCTGCGCGGGCGATGTAGGAGAGCTGGCGGCCGCCGTCGCCAAGGCAGCGGAGCGGGCAGGCGAACGAGCCCCGGCAAGCGATAGACTGGGGCGTCATCCCTCGGGCGGCTGTCCGCCCGACGGAATGGAGGTGTGAGTGCTTTCGACGAGCGTGCTGGTCCTCAACCGCCTCTACCAACCGGTGCACGTCACCAGCGTGCGCCGCGCGATCATCCTCCTGTACCGCGGCGCCGCCAAGGCGGTGGACGAGCAGTACCAGACGTTCGATTTCGAATCGTGGGCGGAGCTGGCGGTCGCCATCCACGAGGAGTCGATCGGAACCTCGTCCCGGCGCTTGCGGGTGCCGCGCGTCATCCTGCTGCAAGCATACGACCACCTGCCGCGCGCGAAGGTGCGCTTCTCGCGCCTGAACATCTACGCGCGCGACCGGAACACGTGCCAGTACTGCGGCCGCACGCCGGCGCGCGCCGAGCTGAACCTCGATCACATCGTGCCGCGCAGCCGTGGAGGGCTCACCAGCTGGGAGAACGTCGTCTGTAGCTGCGTTCCCTGCAATCTCAAGAAGGGAGGCCGCACGCCCGACGAGGCGCACATGAAGCTCCTGCGTGCGCCGGTGCGGCCGAGATGGACGCCGTTCTTCCGCGGCCCTCCCCGGACCGGCCGCTTCTACTCGCAGTGGCTGCCGTTCCTGAACACCGCCGACCTGGCGTACTGGAACGTCGAGCTGGCT
>JBJMQJ010000073.1:0-11931 GCA_045802765.1 Myxococcales bacterium | reverse complement strand
CGATCACCACCTGCTCGCCCGAAGGCAGCACCATGATGTTGCGGCTCTGGTAATCGCGGTGGGTGAACCCCCGCGGAGCGGCAGCCAGCTCGCGGGAGATCCGGGTGAACGTCTCGCGTAGCTCGCGCAGCTCCGCCTCGCTCGGCTTCGCGCCGCGGCCGAGGAGCCCGTATTCGATGAAGTGCTCGAACTCCCATTGGTAGAGATCGAAATCGAAGGCCCGCCCGAAAGCGATGCAGGAGGAGTCGGGGTCGCGCTCGGCGTGGGCGCGCAGCTTGGCGAGGTGGTCGATGGCGCGGGCGTAAATCTGCCGCGGGTCCGCGTCGCGCAGCGCCATTTCCAGCGTGCGGTCCGTCAGGTCCTCGAGCACCACGAAGCCGCGACGGTGGGCGTCGAGGTAGACGCGGGGAACGCGCACGCCGATGCGCTCGAGATAGCGGTGCACGTCGAGGAACGGCAGATCCGGCGGGGCCGTGTCCTTGGAAACCTCTTCGCTCTTGGCCGGCTCCGGCGGAAGCTCCATCACGATGGCGGACTGCCCCGCGGCATCGGCGATGCGCCAGTAGGTCCGGTTCCCCGCCCCGCCGGGGAGACGCTCGATCCTCGCCGCCGGACGGCCCATCGCCTCCGCGTAGGCACGCCCGAGTTCGCTGTGGTCCATGCCCGAAGGAGTTTACTATAGGGCCCGCGGAGGCCCTCGATGCCCGTCTTCGACAACATCCTGCAGGCGATCGGCCGGACCCCGATGGTGCGGCTCCACAAGCTCGTCGGGCCCAAGGACGCGGCGGTCCATGCCAAGTGCGAGTTCATGAATCCGGGCGGCGCCATCAAGGACCGCATGGCGATGTACATCCTGGACAAGGCGGAGCGCGAGGGGCGCGTGAAGCCCGGCGCCACCATCGTCGAGAACACGAGCGGCAACACCGGCATGGGAGTCGCGCTCTGGGCGGCCGTGAAGGGCTATCGCTGCGTCTTCACCATGCCCGACAAGATGTCGTCGGAGAAGGTCAACGCGCTGAAGGCGTTCGGCGCCGAAGTGGTGGTCACGCCGACCAACGTGGCCGCCGAGGACCCACGCAGCTACTACGAGACGGCCAAGCGCATCCACCGCGAGACGCCCGGCTCGTTCATGCTGAACCAGTACCACAACCCCGACAACATCGAGGCGCACTACAAGCTCACCGGGCCCGAGATCGAGGACGATCTGCGCAAGGCGAATCTTCCGCTCGACGCGTTCGTCGCGGGCCTCGGCACCGGCGGGACGATGAGCGGCGCCGGCAAGTACCTCAAGGAGAGGTTCCCGCAAGCGAGGAACGTGGGCGTCGATCCGGACGGCAGCGTCTATCTCGACTACTTCAAGACGGGAAAGCTGGTGCAGCCGCACGTCTACAAGGTGGAAGGGATCGGCGAGGACATGCTCTGCAAGGCGATGGACTTCAAGGTGCTCGACGACGTGCGCCGCGTCGACGACAAGCAGAGCTTCCAGGCGGCGCGCAGGTTGGCGCGCGAAGAGGGACTCTTCGGCGGCGGCTCCTCCGGCTCCGCCATCCACGTCGCCGTGGAGCTCGCGCAGGAGATGGGCAAGGGCAAGAACGTCGTCGTCATCCTTCCCGACAGCGGCTCGCGCTACATCACCAAGTTCTATTCGGACGAGTGGATGAAGGACAACGGCTTCCTCGACCCCACCGACCGGATGGGCACCGTGTCGGACCTGCTCGGGGGGAAGAAGCGCACCGTCTACACGGTGAAGCCGTCCGACACGGCGAAGGTCGCCGTCGAGCTGATGAAGCGGCACGGCGTCTCGCAGCTTCCGGTCGTGGACGGCGAGAAGCCGGTCGCGATGCTGCACGAGGTGGACTTGCTGCAGGCGCTGCTCGAGGGGCGCCACGAGCTGGACGAGCCGGTCAGCGCGGTGATGAAGCCCATCGACGGGGTCGTCACGCTGCGCACTCCCGTGTCGCGCCTGCGCGAGCTGTTCGCCAAGGACCAGGTGGCGATCGTGAAGGACGGCGATCAGGTGGCGGCGATCGTGACGAAGATCGACCTCATCGAGTTCCTCGCCGCCCGGCGCTGATCCGGCTACGGCCCGCGCCTCGGCAGGCGCGGCAGCCTGGGCGGGCGCGGACCGTGCCGCACCGCGCCCTGGACCTTCGCATATTCCAGCTCGGCGCCGGCGCGGGCGCAGCGGAGCAGCAGACCTCCGCGGCTCATGTCGCCGCGGCCCACGAACGAAGGAGGGAAGAGGAGCCGCTCGCCGAAGACGCCGAGCAGCGGGTCGACGTACTTCGCCGAGGCGATGCTGCCGAGCAGCACGACCTCCGCCTCCGGCGGCAACGCCCGGAGCACCAGGCGCGCGGCGTCCTCGAGGGGCACGCGGAAGCGCCGATCGGCCGCGTCCACCGGCACGTTGCCGAGGCGCGCGAGCTGGGCGGCGTCGACTGGCGCCTCGGCCGGAACCAGGCCCGCGCCGGGCGCGATGACCAGCGCTCCGGGCACGCCTCCTGGCGACCGCGCGAACGTCCGCGCGTAGAGCAGCTTCCCGCGGAAGTACAGGCCGCTGGTGAACTCGAACGCCTCGCCCAGCGTCGCGCCACCGGCGCGCAGGCGCCGCGCGAGGTCGAATTGCGCGGCAGGACGGAGCAGCATCTGCATGCGCTCGCCCGAGGAGTTGGCCGGAGACAGCAGGAAGACCCGGTGGTATTCAGTCCGCGCCATGAGCACCCGCGACAGCGATCACTTCGAGACGCTCGCCATCCACGCCGGGCAGCGTCCCGACCCGACGACCGGCGCGGTGATGACGCCGGTGTACCTCACCTCCACGTACGCGCAGGAAGGCCCCGGAGAGCATAAAGGCTTCGAGTACTCGCGCACGCGCAATCCCACGCGCGACGCCTTGCAGGGTTGCCTGGCCGCGCTCGAAGGCGGCAAGCGCGCGCTCGCCTTCGCCAGCGGGCTCGCCGCGACCGACGCCGTGCTGCACCTGTGCAACGCGGGTGACCATGTGGTGCTGGGAGACGATCTCTACGGCGGCACCTTCCGCATCGCGGACAAGGTGTTCAAGCGGCTCGGGATCGAGCTGGCGTTCGTGGACATGACCGATCCGCGCAAAGTGGAACGGGCCATTGCTCCCAAGACGCGCCTGTTGTGGACCGAGACGCCGACGAATCCCATGCTGAAGATCGTCGACCTCGCCGCGGTCGCGGAGATCTGCCGCAAGAAGGGCGTGGTGTCGGTCTGCGACAACACCTTCGCCACGCCGTTCTTCCAGCGCCCGCTCGAGCTGGGGTTCGACGTCGTGGCGCACAGCATGACGAAGTACCTGAACGGCCACAGCGACGTGGTGGCCGGCGCGCTGGTGCTCCGCCGCGACGATCTCCACGAGAAGCTCGCCTTCCTGCAGAACGCGGTCGGCGCGGTGCCCGGGCCGCTGGACTGTTTCCTCGTCCTCCGCGGGCTCAAGACCCTGCACGTCCGCATGGAGCGCCACGACCAGAACGCGCGGCTGGTCGCGCAGACGCTGCAACGCCACCCGAAGATCGAGAAGGTCACCTGGCCTGGCCTCCCGGAGCACCCGCAGCACGCGCTCGCGGCCAAGCAGATGCGTGGCTTCGGCGGAATGCTGACCTGCGTGGTGCGCGGCGGCCTCCCCGCGGCGCGAACGGTGCTCAAGTCCGTGCGCCTCTTCGCCTGTGCCGAGTCCCTCGGCGGAGTCGAGTCGCTCATCGAGCACCCGGCGATCATGACGCACGCCTCGGTCCCACCCGAGACGCGGCGGCTGCTCGGCATCGACGACGGGTTCATCCGCTTGTCGGTGGGGATCGAGAACGGGAAGGACCTGGTCGACGATCTGGCCCAGGCGCTGGAGCGCGTGTAGACACGCTTCGTGCGCGTAGCCATCGGCGAGAGGTTCGCCGCTGCGACAGGCGGACTCCCGGGCGTCTTCTGGACGATGTGGTGGGGGCTGGTCGTCAACCGGCTGGCGAGCTTCGTCATCGCCTTCCTCTCGCTCTATCTGGTCCGCGAGCGGGGTCTGCCCCCGGCGGAGGCCGGACGCATCCTCGCCCTCTACGGCCTGGGATTCACCGTCGCCGGACCTCTGGGCGGACTGCTCGCCGATCGGATCGGCCGCCGGACCACCATGGTGGCCGGGCTCGCTCTCGGGGCATCGTCGGTGGGCGCCCTCGCATTCGCGCGCGACCCGGCGCTGCTTGCCCTGTTCGCGTTCCTCGCCGCCGCCACCGGCGATACCTACCGCCCGGCGATGAGCGCGGCGGTCGCCGACGTGGTGCCGCCCGCGGATCGGCCGCGCGCGTACGGGCTCGTGTACTGGGCGGTCAACCTCGCCCTCTCGGTCGGCCTCGCCCTGGGCGGCCTCGTCGCGGAACGGAGCTTCGTGGCGCTCTTCCTCGCCGACGCGGGCACCTCCCTGGCGGCCGCCGCCATCGTCTTGTTCCGCGTCCCGGAGACGCGCCCGCAGGGGATCGTGCACGAGCCTGCGCTTCGCGGGTTGATCAAGGTGTTCGCCGACGGTCCGTTCCTTTCGTTCCTCCTGCTCCACCTCTCCGCGCTCGCCGTCTTCGTCCAGTGGCAGCTCGCGCTGCCCATCGACATGGCGGCGCACGGGCTGGGGCCATCCGCGTACGCTTTCCTGATGGCGCTCAACTGCGCCGGCGTGGTCCTCCTGCAGCCCATCCTTTCGCCGCGCCTCAACCGGTTCGATGCCGCCCTGCTGCTCGCGATCTCGGCCGCCCTGTTCGGCCTCGGGTACGGCGTCAACGCGATCGGCGGGAGCCTCACGGTCTACGGCGTGGGGACGGCGATGTGGACGGTGGGCGAGGTGATCGGCTTTCCCGTGGCTGCGAGCATGGTCGCCAATCTCGCCCCGGCCGCGCTGCGCGGCCGCTATCAGGGTGCGTTCGCCATGTGTTGGGGCGTCGCGTTCATGATCTCGCCGCTCGCCGCCGGTGAGGTGATCCAGCGCCTCGGCGCTCGCACTTTGTGGCTCCTCTGCCTTGCCGTGGCGGTCACCGTGTCCGCGGGCCACCTCCTCACCGCCGAGCCGCGCCGCAGGCGCCTCGCGGAGTTGGAGAGCGCAGAGGCCGTGGCCGAGAAGTTCCCGGGAGCGTCCACCTGAGCATGATCGGGCTCCTTGCCTCGTCGCTCGTCGGCCTGAGCGTCTCCGCGGGGATCGGCAGCCCGTACGACTTCGGCGGTTTCAGGGCGGACCTGCACGTCTGGCATGTCGCCGTGAGCGCCGCGCTCGGCCTGTCCGGAGTGGGGCTCCACGACGAGGCCACCTACGGCGTGCGCAACGTCCATCTCGCGCCTGCGCTCGGCATCCGCGCGTTCAGCGGCGACGGAGCTGGCTTCGTGTTGGCGGCGACATGGGCCGGGCACCGGTACGAGCGTTCCTACGATTCGCAGTACGCCTTCGACTCGACGGCATGGATGGACATCTTCACGCTGAACGCAGGTTGGCGGTTCCTCTGGAGCTCGGGTTGGTTCTTCGAGGCGGCCGGCGGAACGGGCATGGTGATCCAGGGCGGCCACCCGTCGGTGACCGGGGCCGACTCGATTCCCGGCCCCTTCCGCCGCAGGACCTGGCGAATCGTCGACGTCGTCCTCGGCGGCGGATACCACTTCTAGGCGCGGTTCATTCGGAGGAGTCGGCCGGCGGTCGGCGCAGGTACTTCTCGATCTCGAGCGGGAACTGGCGCGTGTCGATCGGCTTGGTGATGTAGCCGTCGCATCCCGCCTCGAGGCTCTTCTGCCGGTCGCCCTTCATCGCGTACGAGGTGACGGCGACCACCGGAATGTCCCGCAGCTCGGGATCGGCCTTGAACTCGCGCGTCAGCTGCAGACCGTCGAGGTCGGGAAGCTGGATGTCCATCAGCACGAGACGCGGGCGGACGGCCCGGACGCTGACCCTCGCCGTCTTCGCATCGCCGGCGGTGTGCACTTCGTATCCGTTCTTCTCCAGCACCCAGCGCAACAGCTTCACGTTCATCTCGTTGTCGTCCACGATCAGGATGGGCTCCTTAGCCATCGCCCGGCTCCCTTCTCACTTCGGCGCTTGCCGCCGGGAGGAACGTGTTCAGCTCTCGGAGCAAGGAGACGGCGCCGTCGCTTCCCTTCGCCACCACGGCATGCGCCGTCTCGCGCAGGCGCGCGTGATCCTGGGCCGAGAGGTCCTTCACCGTCCAGACGATCACCGGCGTGCGCCGGCCAGCTTCGGTCCTGCGGAAGCGCTCGAGGAACGCAAAGCCGTCGAGGCGCGGCATGATGAGGTCGAGCACCACGGCGACGGGCTGCGACTCCGCCGCCGCCTGCAGCGCCGCTTCGCCGTCCTGGCGGCAGATCGTCTGGAAGCCGGAGCGACCCAGCGTCGCCTCCATCAGCCTGAGGCAACCGGGATCGTCGTCCACCACCAGCACCGCGCCTCGCCGCTCTGCGACGACGCCCGCCCGCCGGAGCGCGTCGAGGAGGGCGCCGGTGTCGATCGGTTTGGCGAGCACGTCGCTCACCCGGAATCCGGCCACTGCGCCCTGCTCGGCGACCACGGTGAGGACGATGACCGGCAGATCCGCGTTGTGCTCTTCCGCGCGGAGGTGGGCGAGCAGGTCGACGCCGCTCATGTCGGGAAGGAGCAGGTCGAGAGTCATGGCGTCGAACGTCCGCTCCCGGAGCAACGCGAGCGCCTGGGCGCCCGTCGACGCCGCGCGCACCGAGAATCCCGCGCGGCTGAGCACTTCGACGATGATCGTCTGGTCGGCCGGGTTGTCCTCGACGACGAGGATCTCCGGCGCGCCGGCGCGGCTCCTGGATTGCGGCATCGCGGGGCGCGGGTCACCCGACGCCTGGCGCGGCAGCACGGCGTGGAAGACGCTTCCCACGCCAGGCGTGCTGCGCACGCCCACCGACCCGCCCTGCGCCTCGACGATCCGCTTGGTGAGCGCCAGTCCCAGGCCGGTGCCTGCGTGCTTCTTCGTGGCGCCGGCATCGAGCTGCTGGAAGGCGACGAACAGCCGCGACAGATCCGCGGGCTCGATGCCCGACCCGGTATCGTGCACTTCGAGGCGGAAGAAGTCCGCTCCCTCGGGCGAGGCGCGGACGGTCACCAGCCCGCCCGAAGGAGTGAACTTGAGCGCGTTCGAGAGGTAGTTGTAGAGCACCTGCTTGAGGCGGGCCGGATCGAGCGCGACGGAGACGACGGCCGGATGGACCGCGATCTCCACGTGGACGTTCTTGTCGGCCGCCGTGGTGCGCAGGATCGCCGTCACCTCCGAGATGAGCTGGGGCAGGTCGACGGGCTCCGGCCGGAAATCCAGCTTTCCGGCCTCGACCTTGGCGAGATCGAGGACGTCGTTGATCAGCCGGAGCAGATGGCGGCTGCTGGTGAGGACGTTCCCGAGGAACTCGCGCTGCTCGTCGGTGAGCGGACCCACCTCGCCCTCGTGGAGCAGCTGGGTGAAGCCGAGGATGGCGTTGAGCGGCGTGCGCAGCTCGTGCGACATGTTGGCGAGGAATTGCGACTTGTACGCTCCGGCCTTGGTGAGCTGGTCCGCTTGCCGCTGCGTCTCGGCGAGCAGGCCCCGCAGCTCGGCGCGGCCGCGCGCCACCTCGAGCGCGATGGCGAGGGTCTCGCGCACGGAAGCGAGCGCCTCGGTCGACGCCTCGGACCAGGGCTGCAGGCTGAGCAACTCGAGGATGCCGGTGACCTTGCCGATGCGGACCAGCGGGACCAGCACCACCGCCCGCGGCGATCCCTGGGCAAGTCCCGAGCTGATGCGAAGCCGATCGGCGGGCGCCTGCACGACCGTGATCTCCGTCTGCAGGGCGGCCTGTCCGGCCACGCCTTCGCCGAGGTGGAACCCCGCATCCGCTTCGTCCGCGGAAAGCGCGTACCGTCCGAGGAGCTGGAAGCTGTCGTCGGGATCTCTCGAATAGAGCGCGCCGACCGGACACTGGAGAGAGCGGCAAAGGACGGAGAGCGCCCGATCGGCGACGTCGCGCGGCGCCAGCTCTCCGCGCAGCTCTTCGGACAATGCCGATTGCACCCCCTTCAACCAATCGACGCGGCTCCGCTCCGACTCGAGACGCTCGAGATTCTGCGCCATCTGGTTTGCTTGCCTGGCCAGATCGCCCAGCTCGTCCCTGCTCACGACCGGGATCGGGGAGCGGAAGTCGCCTGCGCCGAAGCGGCGGAACCCCGCGGTGAGGTGGCCCATCCGCTCGAGCATGTCGCGGCTGATCCAGAGCGACAGGAGCAGCACGACGACCAGGCAGGAAAGGCTCAGGCCCAGGCGCAGGCGCGACCCCGCCCGCTCGGCGTCGGCGGCGGCCGAGAAAGCATTGGTCAGCTCCGCCTTGTCGAAGACCGTCGCCTTGTCGAGGAGGTCGGCGACGCGCGCCTGGCTCGCCTGCATCTCGCCCATCTTCGCGACCACGCCCTCGCCGGTCTCGCGGGCGATGAGGCGCGTAGAGACCGACAGCCCCTTGGCGTGGAAGTCTTGCACTGCCTGCTCGAGCGCGGCAGCCAGACCGGGCTCCACCGCCCCGGACGACTGCGCCAGCTGCTGGAGGAACTCTTGCTTCAGCTCGGCCGTCCTGGCGAGCTTCTCGGGGTCGCTGGCGGCGACCGCGTCCTGGAAGCCGCGCTGGATGCGTTCGAACTGTCCCTCGAGCTGCGGCCGAAGCCCCAGCTTGGGGAGGTAGTGGCGCCGGATGTCGTCGAGATGCCCTTCCACCCGCCCGGCGATGATCGCGCTGGAAACGACGAGGGCGACCAGCGCGAGCGCGGCCGTGGCGACGAGGGCGAGCAGCTTCGATCGGAACGAGAGTTTCATGTCCCCTCAGTCCACTTCCACGATCTTCGTCCCGTTCAGCGCGGTGCCGGGCGCGACGTACCCGATCGCCCCGGGATGGCTCAGCACGTAGGCGACCACCGATTCGTCGTCGGGGAGCTCGGGGGGCGGGAGGCCCTGGCCGGAGAAGATCCGCTGCTGCCAATAGCTCCTCACCGACGCGACGGAGCGGGAGAGGACGTCTTCCGAGAAGCGGACCCGCGCGCGCGCATCGGGTCCCAGGTCGACCGGACGGATCGGCGTGTCGTCCGGCCAGCGGGTCGCGCGACGGAGGAACGCCTCCGCCAGGAACGTGCGCTCGATCCTCGAAGTGCGGTTGCCGGGATGCACGATCACGACGTAAGCCGAGCGAGCGGGCTCCGCGGCCACGGCAGCCGCCGCGAGCGCAACGACGATGGCGACGCCGAGCCTCAAGCTCCCTCGGATCAGAAGTAGGCGGTCGTCTTGACCGCGAAGAGCGCCCAGTCCGGAGTCAGCGCGCCCAGGGGCTGATTGCCGTTCAGGCTCGAGGAGAGTCCCGCCGTGCCACGCATGTAATGGCCCTCGGCCTTGATCAGCCAGTATCGGTTGACGTCGAAGCGCAGCGTGAGCGCGAAGTCGTGCTGCATGCCCGCCGGGAAGGTCCGCCGGTCGACGTCGGGGACCAGGCGCGAATAGTACGCGCCCGCCTGGAGCCAGGGATTGACCCGATACGACGCAAGCACGTAGGCCCTCTCGCTGGTCGTCGAGCCCTCCGGGAAGAGCGAAGGGTTGCTGCTCTCGGTCTTGACCAGCCAACGGCTGTATTCGGCGGCGAAGAGAAGGTCGTGCACGGCGTACTCTGCCGAGGCGACCCAGAGCGTCGCGGGGATTCGCACCGCGACAGGCGCCGATCCGGACGTGATGAGGAGATCGGTGTCGAGCCGGAGGAACTGCAAGCTGCCGCCCAGGCGCAACCCGTCGATGGGTAGCCACTGGACGCGTCCGCCCGCCACATAAGGGACATTGAGGTCGACGAGCGTCAAAGGGCTACCGGGCTGCGGCCTCACGTCGAGGAAGATCGTTCCTGCGTAGAGCCGGTAGTCGACCGCGCCCAACGAGGCGAGTCGCGTGTACCCGTACGCTTCCACGCCGGTCTGCGCCAGCAGGAAGTCGCGGTTCTGGGCGGGATAGATCGACGGCGGGAGCAGGACGGCCGTTCGAGCCGAATCGACGTCGCTGATGTCGTTGTAGAGCCCGAACGGCAGCTTCACCCGCCCCGCGCGGATTCCGAGCCAATCGCGCCAATGGTAGTCGAGATAGTACCAATCGAGCGTCGCGCGGTAATCGCCGAGGGGACCCAGCTTCCGCGAGAAGATCTGCACGCCGAGGGTCAGGCGATCCGTCGCGGGAAGGGTGAAGTTCAACCCCGCTTCGGAAAACTCGAAACTGCCCCTGGACGAGTCGGCGAGGTAGTCGTTCGCCGAGGTGACGAGGAAGCCCTGGCTGATGAACCCGTGAACGTCGAGCGAGGGAAGCTGTCCGGACAAGCTCAGCTCGACCGCGGCTGCCGGCCCCGGCGCGAGAAGGGCGGCGGCCACGGCGCCGAGGAGGACGCTCCTCGACCCATTGATTGCACGCTGCCGGGTCATTCCATACGGTAATCACGCGCCGCCACGGCCGGGCAACTTTCCGGTGCGCCGCGGTGGGCCTGCCGCGACCGTTCCGGCGCCGGAGTGAGTGTTGGCGATCGCGCTCCTACCGATGCGCCGCAGGTGGTTACACACATACATCACGCTCCATTTGCAATTGCTCGTGATTACACCATTCCGTCCCGCATAGGCTCGAATCCTGGCCCCACGGGCCAGGCTTCGAGCCGCTGCGGCAGGCTCGGCAAAATGGTAGCCTCAGACTCGATTTCGAGGTTCGATGACGCGGTGCCGGAACGAGGGGGAGCGCCCTTGGCAGAAGCAATCCGTCCGAAAGTCCTGATCGTGGACGACGACGCTCTCAACCGGTCCTTGCTGCGCCGCCTGCTGGGGACGAGCTATGCGCTGATCGAAGCGGAGAGCGGTCCTCGGGCGCTTGCCCTGCTCGCCAGCGAAGATCCGGACGTCGTCCTCCTCGACGTGATGATGCCCGGCATGTCGGGCTATGAGGTCTGTCGCCGGATCAAGTCGAGGGCGGACGAACCGCTGCTCCCCGTCATCCTGCTCACCGCGCTCGACGATCAAGACGACCGGAACGAGGGTCTCGCGGCCGGGGCGGACGATTTCCTCAGCAAGCCGTTCGATCGCCGCGAGCTCCTGCTGCGCACGAAAGCCTTCGTGCACCTGCGCCGCAACGAGCTGCTCGTCCGCGAGCAGGTTCGCGAGCTGGCCGAGCTACAGGCGCTCAAGGACGATCTGGTCTCCCTGATGGTCCACGACATGCGCAACCCGCTCACCGGGCTCCTCGCGAACCTCGACATGCTCGCGACCGAGCTGCGGAACGATCCCGTCCAAGCACAGCAGGATGCCGCCGAGGCATTGCAGCTCGCCCACCGCTTGCGCACCCTGCTCGACGAGGTCCTCCAGGTGCGCATGCTGGAGGAAGGTGAGATTCGCCTCCAACTCGAGCGCGTGCGGCTTTCCGAGGTGACCAAGGAAGCCGCCGAGACGTTGCAAGGCGAGGCGCGGGCGCGCCACATCGAGCTCTCGGTCTCCGCCGCGGGCGATCCGGTCGCGCCCGTCGATCGGAAGCTGGCCCGCAGGTGCGTCGAGAACCTCATCGCCAACGCCATCAAGTATTCGCGCGCCGGCGACCGCGTGGAGGTGAACGTGCTCGCCGAATCGCGCGGCGCGCGGATTGACGTTTCCGATCGCGGACCCGGCGTCCCCGAGGACGCGAAGAAGACCGTGTTCGCGAGGTTCGGGTCGGTCGAAGGACGCCCGGACAACCGCCGCGGTTTCGGGCTCGGCCTCTATCTCGTCAGCCTCGCCCTGGCGGCGCACGGGGGAAGCGCGGCGGTCCTCGATCGGCCCGGCGGCGGCTCCGTGTTCCAGTTGATCTTCCCGATCAGCCAGAGCCAGGCCGCCTGAAGCAGGTCTGCTCGATCCGTCGTTCAGGG
>JBJMQJ010000072.1:0-6215 GCA_045802765.1 Myxococcales bacterium | reverse complement strand
CGGCGACGTAGCAAGGGATCGCGGCGCCGTCGGCCCCCCGCAAGGAGACCTCCGACTCGGTGATGCCGGCTTCCTGTCCCACGCCGCGCAAGCATAACGCCGCCCCATTGCCGGCGACTACGGATCGTGCGCGGGCTTGTCGATCCGGTGCGCGCGCGCCACCGTGACCAGCAGGTAGGCGACCACGGCGACATTCACCGCGAGGATGCAGACGCGCAGCCACCCCGGCTTGCGGACCGCCGCGACCACCTCCCAGGGCAACAGGGCCCCGGTGGCGATCACGACCAGCCACGGCGCCCACCAGCGGCCGGCGCGCAGCGCGAATCCCTCCACGGCCGAGAGCGCCGCGTCGGCCAAGGCGCCGGCGGCTGCCAGCTTGACGTGTCCGGTGGTGCCCGTGAGCACGATGGCGGTGGCGGCTTGCAACCCCCAGCCGCCAGCGACGTGATCGATGACCATCTGCGCGAGCGTCGCCGCTCCGGCTTCGGTGCCCCGGAAGAGCAGCGCCAGGAAGAGCAAGCCCACCACCGCGCCCACCGCGGCCTTGAACAGCTTGTAGTCGATGATCGCCTCGAGCCCGATGGCGCGCTTCAAAAAAACACCCTCAGGAAGAGGCGGGCAGAAGCGTCCGCACCAGCTCGAGGAGCCTGTTCATGTCGAACGGCTTCTCCAGGGCGCGCACTCCGAGCGAGTCGGCGATCTCGCGGCCGGCGCTCGATCCGGTGGTCAGCACCACCGGCACCTTGGCCAGCCGGCCTCCCTCGGCGCGCAGCGAGCGGACCAGCCAGCCGCCGTCGGCGTCGGGCATCATGAAGTCCACCAGCACCAAGGAGGGCCGGTGCTCGCGGGCGATCTCCACGGCGCGGTGCGCCTCGCCGCAGGCCACCACCGAATAGCCGGACATCTCCAGCAGATCGGCGAGGACTGCCCGGCAATCGTCATCGTCTTCGACGACCAGGATGGAGGGTTTTTCGCCCACGGTGAAGGAAGTTAACGCACGGCCGGCCGCCGGGCCATCGCTACCCCCGGGCAGGTGGTCCTGCTTCGGACAGGGCGGCGGCCAGCGCGTCGAGGAGCTCGGGGAGCCCGCCGTCCGCGACGGCGTCGACGCGCAGCCCGGCGGAGCGCGTCTCCGCCGCGCAGGCCCGGCCCATGCACGCGACCCGCGACCGGCCCGCCAGCGAAGCCGCCTCCGCGCCGAACAAGGCGGCAAAGCCGCGCGCGGCGCTGCCGCTGGCGAACGCAATGCCGTCGACCTGCCCGTCGCGCAACAGGCGCGCCGCCTCCGGCGGGACGCTCGCCGCGGGCACGGTGCGGTACAGCACCGGCGCGCGGACGCGGGCTCCGGCTCGTTCGAGGCCGGCGGCGAGCGCCGGGTTCCCGCCCTCGGCGCGCGGCAGCAGCACGTTCTTTCCGGCGACCAGCGGCGCGAGCATCTCCACCAACGCGTCTGCCCCGACGCCCTGCGGCGGCGCGAGCGCCGCGAGGCCGCGCTCGACGATGCGCCGCGCGGTGCCCGCTCCGGCTGCGGCGATGCGGACGCCCCGCAGCCAGGCCGGATCGACCGTGGCCAGGAAGCGATCGGCGGCGTGCGCCGAGGCGAGCACGAGGAAGTCGGGAGGCAGGCCGGCGCGCAGCCGCCGGAGCGCGTCTTCCAGCGGCGCCGGATCCGCCGGGTCCGCGAAGGCGATGCAAGGCAGCGCGACCGGCATGGCTCCGCGCGCCGTGAGCAGCGCGGACAGCTCCGCCTGGTCCTCCGCGGCGCGCGTCGCCAGCACGCGCTTTCCCGCGAGCGCGCTCATCGCTTGGGCGCGGGGAGACCGCCGGCCTGCGCCCGGGAGGCGTCCAGGAGCGGGCCCGCTCCGGCATCGAGCAGCTTCGCCGCGACCTGCGCGCCTAGCTCCTCGGGGTGCTCGCCGCGCGCCTCGGCGCGCAGCACGCGCACTCCTCCGCCGGGGTCGGGGCCGCCCAGAGCGGCGCGCAAGTGGAGGTCCTTGCCCTCCCGCACGGCATACGCGGCGAGCGGGATGGTGCACCCGCCGGCGAGCTTCGCCAGCACGGCGCGCTCGGCGCGCACGCAGGCCGCGGTCTCCGGGTCGTCGAGCGCGGCCGCCGCCGTCCAGCCGCGGCTCCCGCGCGCGGCCTCGATCGCGAGGGCCCCCTGACCGGCTGCGGGCAGCGACAGCGCAACCGGCAGCACCTCGGTGACGTGCTTCTCCAGGCCAAGCCGGCGCAGCCCCGCGAGCGCGAGGACCACCGCGTCGAGAGGGCCCTGTGGATCGCCGGCCGCGGGCTCCCTTTGCATGCCGCCCGAGAGGCCGGGCACCGCCTTGGAGAGGCGCGTCTGCACGTTCCCTCGCACTGGCACGATGACCAGATCGGGCCGCACCGCGAGCAGCTGCACCGCGCGGCGAAGCGAGCTGGTCCCGACGCGGGCGCCCTTTGGTAAGCGGTCCCACGTCCGAGCCGCCGGCGCGACCAGCGCGTCGCGCGGATCCTCGCGCTGCGGAAACGCGCACAGCCCGAATTCCTCCGGCAACGCGAAGGGGACGTCCTTGGCGCTGTGCACCGCCAGGTCGGCCCGGCCGTCGCGCAGCGCCTCCTCCAGCTCCTTGACGAACAGGCCCTTTCCGCCGACCTCCGCCAGCGGCCGGTCGAGGATGCGATCGCCGGTGGTGGTGATGCGCACCAGCTCGGCGGCCTCGCCCCGATCGGCGAGCAGCTCGCGGACGCGCTCCGCCTGCCAGAGCGCGAGCGGGCTCTTGCGCGTCCCGATGCGCAGCGGGGTCACTTGCGACCCGTGAGGGATAGAACGTCCGCGCTTGGTCCGGCTGGCGGCTGGCGGCTGGCGTCTGGCGGGTCGGCCGGGCCGGTTCCGGAAACGTCCTCCGATCCGGCCGCTCGAGGATGGGCGGCATCGTCCAGGCCGAACAGCTCGGCGGCCGCGTCCGCGAGCGGGCCGCCTTGCTCGCCGCGCAGCCGCGCGGTGGGCCCGTGCAAAAGCTTGTTCACGATGGCCGCCGCCATCGAGCGAACGCTCTTCTGCTGGCGGTCGCTGAGTGGACCCAAGAGCGAAAGCGTGCGCTCCGCCTCCGCGTCGGCCAGCGCCTGCGCCTGCGCGCGCAGCCGCGCCAGCACCGGCACGGCGGCCCGCTCCTGCTTGGCCCGCGCGTAGGCGGTGATCTCCTCCCGGACGATGCCCTCGGCGCGCTGCACTTCCTGCTCGCGCAGCCCGCGATTCTGGGCGGCGACCCGCTCCAGATCGTCCAGGTCGTAGACATAGATGTTCTCGAGCTGATTCGCGGCGGGCTCGACGTTGCGCGGGAGCGCCAGATCGATGAGGAAGAGGGGCCGGTAGCGGCGCGCCTTGAGCGCCCGCGCGATCAGCTCCCGGGTGACGATCGGCTGCTGCGCGCCGGTCGAGCAGAGGACCACGTCTGCCCGCTCCAGCAGCGCGGGCAGCTCGCCCAGGCCGACCGGTATCCCAGAGACCTCCTTCGCCAACGCCTCGGCGGCCGCCCCGCTCCGGTTCGCGACCAGGAGCTCCGACGCGCCGCCCGCGCGCAGCTCGCGCGCGGCGAGCTGCGCCATCTCGCCCGCGCCGATCAGCAGCACGGCGCGCCCGGCCAGATCGCCCAGCACCTTGTGCGCCATCTGCACCGCGACGCTGGAGATGGACACGGCGCCGCGCGCGATCGCCGTCTCGGTGCGCACGCGCTTCGCTGCGGAGAGCGCCGCCGACAGCGCGCGAGAGAGCCCGGGGCCGCACGCGCCCGCTTCGAGTGCCCGCGCATGCGCGTCCTTCACTTGCCCCTGGATCTGCGCCTCGCCGACCACCATCGAATCGAGGCTGGCCGTGACGCGGAAGAGGTGCACGAGCGCCTCGTCCTCGAACCGCGTCACCGCGTGCTCGGCGGCGAGCGGGCCCAGGTCGCGCAGCAGGTCATCGGCGCAACTCCGCGTCTCCACGACCGCGAATACCTCCAGCCGGTTGCAGGTGGAGAGCAGCATGGCCTCGCGTACCCCGGAGAGAGCGCGCAGGCGGGCGAGCCGCGCCGGCAGGTCCTCGGCCGCGACCGCGAGCTGCTCGCGGACGGCGATGGGCACCTGCTTGTGCGACAGCCCGACGCAGAGCAGGACGGGCACCGTCAGCCCCTCCCCGGCGCGATCAACGCGGCGGCGGCAGCGGAGACGTGCCGCGGCGCGGCCAGCAAGCCGGCATATGTCCCGACGAGCAGCAGGAAACCGGCGACCACCAGAAGCGCCACCCGCCGGCCGCGCCACCCGGCCACCAGCCTCGCCTGGATGAGGCCGGCGAGCAGCGCCCAGGCCAGCACCGCGAATCCCTCCTTGGGGGCGATGGGGAACGCGGATCCGCTCGACTCGTGCGAGACGAGCGATCCGGTGGCGATGGCGACGGAGAGGAAGACGAAACCCCACACCGACAGGTGCCACCCGACGCGCTCGATCAGCTCCAGCGAGGGCAGGCGAGCGAACAGCCTGCCCGGATGCTTCGACTTGAGCTGCTTCTCGCTGGCCAGGTAGAGCAGCGAAAGCGCGAAGGCGAGCGCCAGCGCCGCCGTTCCCGCCGCCGCGGAGAAGACGTGCACCGCCAGCGCGAGGGAATGGGTGAGCTCCGGCGCGATGGGCCGCGTGCCGCCGTGGACGAGGTGCGCGGGGACCATGACCGCCACGGTCACCGGCGCGACGAAGGCGCCCGCGACCGGCAGGCGGTAGCGGATGTCGAGCGCCAGGTATCCCGCCACCGTGGCCGCCGCCAGCAGGCTGAAGAGCTGTCCGCCCTTCCACGCGTCGGAGCCGAATCCGGCCCGGGCCAGGCCCTCGCCCTGGGAGAGCGAGACAGCCGCCGCGAAAGACCCCAGATGCAGGAGGAGCCCGGCGAAGAGGAGCCCCCGGCCGGCGGACACGAGCGCCTCGCGCGGGCGCACCAGCCAGGTGAGGTACGCGGCAGCCGCGCCGGCGTAGGCGAGCAACGCGATATGCACCAGGAGCGTCGCCATGGCTATTGCAAGTTGTCGAGGAGGAACTGCGCCAGCAAGTCCTGCTCGCCGTCCTTCTCCGCCTGCCGCTGCTTCTCGGCGGCGGCCGCCTTCTTGTCCGCCGCCGCCTGCGAGACTCCCGCCGCCCGGCGAAGGGCGTTGGCGTCGGCGAGGAACCCTTGCTGCACCTGGTAGGCGGATTCCCCCAGGATGACGGACTCGCGGTAATGCTCGGCGCCCATCTGCTTCAGCGCGTCGAGCGTCTTCACCTTCTGCAGGAGACCCTTCACGTCCTCGCCGGCCTCCATCTTGACGAAGCGCACCGCGCTGGTGAGCTGGAACGACTTCTTCTCCCGCAGCAGCGTCAGGACGTGACCCTTCAGCTCCACGCGGCCCTTGTCGGACCACTTGTCGAGCACGCTCTGCGGAACGAAGAGGTAGTCGGCCATCGCGCAACGCTCCGCGTCTCGAGGCATCTGATGGCGGAGGTCTCCAGCGAGCAATACCAGCGACGGGAGGCTGACGGCAATCGATTCGCCGGGGCGGGTCACGCCGCCCCGAAGCGGTTGCGCGCAGGCGGTCGGTCGTGCAGATTCTGCTTCAGGCGGTTGACAAGGAGCGTGGAGCCATGGCCAGCGCGGACGTCCTCACCATCACCGACGAGAACTTCCAGGCGGAGGTCCTCGGCTCGGATACGCCCGTCCTGGTCGACTTCTGGGCGGCCTGGTGCGGCCCCTGCCGCGCCATCGCTCCCGCCGTCGAGGAGCTGGCCCGGCAATACAAGGGCAAGCTCAAGGTGGGGAAGCTGGACATCGACGCCCACCAGAACGTCCCGCAGAAGTACGGGATCATGTCCATCCCCACGCTGATCCTGTTCAAGAACGGCCAGGTCGCCGAGCAAGTGGTGGGCGCCGTCCCCAAGGCGAAGCTCGAAGCGGTGGTGAAGAAGGCGCTGCCGGAGACGTAGCCGGCTAGAACATGAACCTGCGCAGCGACACGTTGAGCAGGATCCCTACTCCGAGCAGATCCGCCAGCACGCTGGAGCCGCCGTAGCTGAAGAGCGGCAGCGGCACGCCGACGACGGGCAGGATGCCGGTCACCATGCCGATGTTGATGAAGGCGTGCCAGAAGAAGAGCGCGGCGATGCCGATGGCGAGGAAGCTGCCGAACTTGTCGCGCGCGTTGGAAGCCACGTCGAGCGCGGTGAGCACCAGG